>CAXBJE010000119.1:0-8529 GCA_963975525.1 uncultured Owenweeksia sp.
AGAAACGATTTGAAGAGTGATAGCACGGCAGAGTTTATTTTGCCACGCAAGCCATTAACTATTCTTAAATCTACACTTAGCACCATTGGCGAAACGGTAAGCATCCATTACAATGAAACCAATGCGCGCTTTGAGTTTGAAAATATAGTATTGACCTGCCGACTTATTGATGGCAAGTATCCTAATTATGAGGCGGTAATTCCAAAGGAAAATCCCAATAAAATGGAGATTGATCGCCAGACTTTCCTAAGTTCAGTAAAGCGTGTGGCCATCTTCTCTAATAAAACCACTCATCAGGTTCGCCTAAAAATGGCTGGTTCTGAATTGAATATTTCTGCTGAAGACATTGACTTTTCAAACAAGGCGCATGAGCGTTTGAATTGCAACTATCAGGGTGATGATATGGAAATTGGTTTCAACAGCCGTTTCCTTACAGAGATGTTGAATAATCTTGATTCTGACACTGTGAATCTGGAAATGTCGGCTCCCAATCGTGCAGGTATTATTTTGCCAAACGATGGGCTTGAGGATGGTGAGGATGTGCTGATGCTGGTTATGCCAGTGATGCTAAATAGCTAGGATTTATGAATTTGCTGATTGTTGGTGATGTCCACGGATGTTACCATACTTTCAAAAAACTTGTAAAGGAAAATTGGAATCATGAGGAGGAACTGCTTATCCAAATTGGAGATCTCATTAACAAGGGGCCACACTCTGGCCTTTGCCTTAAGTACTGGCGAAAATTAGAAAAACGGTACCCAGAGCGCACTATCCTTATTAGAGGAAATCACGAACAGTTTTTGATTAATGGAGGCCGTTTTTTAAAAGAAACGGTAAAAGGGGTGAGCCTTGAAGAAAGCATTGATAATGCCGGACTTAAGGTAAGTAAGGTACGCAAGCGTCTGGCTAAAACTCCATTAAAATGGGAAAATGAACACCTGCTTGTTACTCATGCGGGTGTAAGCAAGTCAGCTGTAAATCCGTATAGTACTTCTGCAAGGGATGGGGTTCTTTTCAATAAGGGGCCATTAAAGAACCTCACAAAACTGCAGATCAAAGGACATTCAATTGTAGAAGGGAATAAACCACTTTTTAGCACTTCGGAAAACGCCTGGTATTTAGATACCGGTGCCTGGGTAAAGAAATACTTAAGTGCCATGAAGTTTACCTCAGATGGCGTAAAGCTGGAGGTGATAAGGGTGTTGACGGAGGATGCTGATAAAGTGAAAAGCCTAAAGGTGGAATCTGAGCATTAAGTTTCTTTCTCGGTTTGTATTAACAGTTTCTCGTTAATATTCAATGATTGGAAGCATGAAGTTTGTAGGGTTTTAATAACATCTTTGTGAAAAATTGTACTCTTTATTAATCAAATCAAAAATTAAAACAATCATGAAAAAATCAGCTTTAGTCTTGTTCGCATTATGTGCATTTACATTCTCAAATCATACCCTCGCTCAAGATAACTTTGACAAAGGAACAGGTGTAGCTCAGTTTACCATTGGTTTTCCACAGGTTTTAGGAACGGGATCATTTTATAAAACCAGAATTCCTGCTATGGCCGTGGCTTATGACCATTGTATTGTAGATGGTTTGATAAATGGTAATGCCTCTATTGGAATTGGAGGGCTATTTGGGATAGCAGGCTCCAAGTCCACCTTCAATACTTTTGGAGGTCCAGAATATGGTTACAATTATACATACATCTTATTTGGTGCAAGGGGTACCTTTCACTATCAGTGGATTGATGACTTGGATACCTATGCCGGTGTACTGATTGGAGGATATGCAGTAAATTCTGAATATTACGGCCCTAATGCGCCTGCTGGATTTGTTGGCGCAGATGGAGGAGGCACCTTAGCTGGAGGGTTTGTAGGCGCAAAATATTACTTCAACGATAATCTTTCTGTTCTTGGAGAAGTAGGGTATGGAATAGCTATCGTTAATGTGGGCTTGGGTTACAGATTTTAAAAGAACTTCCTCCTAGATAATATTAAAGCCCTGATTTCGCTGAGAAATCAGGGCTTTTTAATGCCTGCACAACTAGCGGATTCTCGTTAACATTGCCTGTATTAAATTATGTTTTTGTAAGACTTTTAAAACATCTTTGTTCCAGTGTTGCCATCTTCAGTTTATTAGAATCTTCATTATTAATATACATGAATAAAGTAGTTTCAGTACTAATCATTTTACTCACCTTAGGATTTTCGCGGGATATGATTGGCCAGGCCGGATTTGAGTCAGGGACAAATGTGGCACAAATCACTTTTGGATACCCAGAAGTACTTAAAATTGGGCCTGAGCATAAATCAACAATGCCGGTAATTCAACTGGCGTATGACAGGGGAGTGATAGATGGATTGTTAGATGGCAGTGCAACTTTGGGAGTCGGTGGTTTTTTTGGGCTTGCGAACACAAAAACAGAGTATGTTTCTAATGGAGAAACTTATGGGGCCAATTACTCTTTTATTCTGATTGGTTTTAGAGGAACAGTCCATTATGATATTGTTGATGGATTTGATATATATGGAGGAGGTCAGTTTGGAACTTCAATTGTGTCCGAACGCTCTTATGGCCCTGTCCATCTACAAATTGACGGCTTAGAAAGAGGGAGATTGGTTGCAGGCTTTTTTATAGGCTCACGGTATTTTTTCTATGATCAGTTAGCCGCAACTGTTGAGATTGGTTTTGGCGTGTCCGTCTTCAATATTGGTGCAGCATATATATTTTAACGAAACTAAATAAGCATTATCAAATCCCTGATTCTTACATGGAATCAGGGATTTTCTATGCCTTGCCCTTCCATCTCAAACCCTTAATTTTGCCGAAGTTTTTAAGAATCTAAATTATTTTCAGATATGCCTAAAGGTTATTATGACATTCCAATCGCGTTTAACGAACCAATAAACTCTTATGAGCCGGGCTCTCCCGAGCGTGAGGAGCTTCAAAAAACGTATGATAAAATGTGGAACGAGGTAATCGATATCCCGATGATAATCAACGGGAAGAAGGTTACAACAGGTAAAACCGATAGAGTAAGTCCTCCGCATGATCATTCTCATAATGTAGCCAACTTTCATTTAGGTACAGCCGAGCATGTACATCAGGCTATTGATACTGCCCTTGCTGCTAAAGATGCGTGGGAAAACATGCCTTGGGAGCAACGTGCGTCAATCTTTATTAAAGCTGCCGAACTTTTGGCTGGTCCTTATAGAGCAAAGGTTAATGCAGCAACAATGATTAATCAAGGCAAAAATGCTATGCAAGCGGAAATTGATTCTGCTTGTGAGTTGATTGACTTTTTGAGATACAACGTTCAGTTTATGTCTGAAATTTATGCGCAGCAGCCAGAGTCTGGTCCGGGCGTGTGGAACAGAACTGAGTACAGGGCTTTAGAGGGTTTTACCTTCGCTATTACTCCATTTAACTTTACGGCTATTGCAGGAAACCTGCCTACCAGTATGGCTATGATGGGTAATGTTGTTGTTTGGAAACCATCAATGAGCCAGGTGTATTCTGCCAAGGTTTTGATGGATGTATTTATGGAGGCTGGTCTTCCTGATGGGGTTATCAATATGATTTTTACTGACCCTCAGGAAACCTCTGATATTGTATTTAGCCATCCTGAATTTGCCGGACTTCACTATACAGGAAGTACCAGCGTTTTCAAAAATATCTGGAAAACCATAGGTAACAACATTGATAAGTACCGCAGCTATCCACGTATAGTAGGCGAAACCGGGGGTAAGGATTTTGTTTTGGCTCATCCATCTGCTGATGCCATTCAGGTAGCAACAGGCTTATCGCGTGGTGCATTTGAATATCAGGGGCAAAAGTGTAGTGCTGCTTCCCGTGCCTACATCCCACAAAGCTTATGGCCTGCTGTAAAAGAAAGATTGGTGAAGGATGTAAAGTCGTTTTCCATGGGTTCTCCCAGAGACTTTACCAATTTCGTTAATGCCGTAATTCACGAAGGTTCTTTTGATAAGCTAGCGAGCTTTATTGATGGTGCTAAAAAAGATGAAGGGGCAGAGATTATTGTTGGCGGTAACTACGATAAATCTAAAGGTTATTTTGTGGAGCCTACCGTAATTGTAGCTCAAGACCCAAAGTACACCACAATGTGCGAGGAGCTTTTTGGCCCGGTACTCACTATTTATGTTTATGAAGATGCCAAGTATGACGAAACTGTGAAATTGGTGGATGAAACCTCTATTTATGGATTAACGGGTGCCATCTTCTGTAAAGACAGATATGTAACGGCTGATACCATGAATAAGCTCCGCAATGCGGCTGGTAACTTCTATATTAATGATAAGCCTACTGGTGCCGTGGTTGGTCAACAGCCATTTGGTGGAGGTAGAGCTTCCGGAACAAATGATAAAGCTGGTTCTATGCTTAATTTGTTACGTTGGGTTAGCCCACGTACCATTAAGGAAACCTTTGTAACGCCAACTGACTATCGCTACGCGTTTTTGGGTGAGGACTAATTGCCTGAAATGCTAGCAGGTTTTTAATCAGCAAAACAGAAAGCAGAATAGGCTTCTTTGTAAGTCCATTCTGTATTTACTTCTCGACTCCGCTCGAAGTGACAAAGGCCCGTTGCCAGTCACATTGAGCGGAGTCGAATTGTTTTTATCCTATAAAAGATGACTTTTTGGTGCCTCTTTTCATGCTCCAATGTTAAGTTTTTAATCCCCATGTGTTGGTTGCCAATGGCTTACGATTCAATGTTAAGTCAATGTTAAGAGAATGTTTCTTTAACTTCAATATTTGGATATATTTGTTAAGTAATATTTAAGAAAAAGGACATGAAAGTTTGGAAAATGATAGGAGCTGGAGTTGTAACCCTAATGATAGCACTTCCAGCTCAGGCTCAAGTAGAAGATACTTATACAAAGGACGGAGATGTGGTTACAGTTACCCGTTATTACGAAGATGGTAGTGTACGCGAGGTAGGTACATTTAAAAATGATAAGCCTGACGGACGTTGGATAGAATACACTAGAGAAGGTGCTATTAAAACTGAGGCTATTTACGCCAATGGAGAGAAGGAAGGCAAGTGGTTTGTATGGACTGAAGATGGCGAATATCTTTATGAAGTTGTTTACCAAGACAACAAACTGAAAAACGCTAGCCGTTGGAAAATTGAAGATAGAAATGCTATAGCAAACAATTAATCTGAATATTGATTTAATTTTGAAGGGTGCTCAATTGAGCACCTTTTTCATTTTATACTACTTATGATTGCATTCATATCACCTGCTAAAACCCTTGATTTTGAAACTGATATTTCTATTGGAAATGACACCCGTCCACATTTTCTGGCGGAAGCTGAAAAGGTAAATAATAAGCTTAAAAAAGTATCGCGGAAGAAACTGGCCGAGCTTCAGTCCATAAGTAAGCAGTTGGCCTCACTAAACTATGCGCGCAATCAGGAATGGGATGTTTCGCATAAAGAAAATACCAAGCAGGCGGTAATGGCTTTTAAGGGCGATGTATATATTGGCTTGGAAGCCGAAAACTGGAACCAGGCCAACATGGAGTTTGCAAATAGGCATTTGAGAATTTTATCTGGTCTGTACGGTCTTTTGAAGCCATCAGACGGCATACAGCCCTATCGGCTTGAAATGGGTACTGCATTGCCTGTGGGGAGGCGGAAAGATTTGTATCACTTTTGGGGCGATAAAATCAAAACTTACTTTAAAGAGAGTATTAATCCTGCTGAAACAGTTATTAACCTCGCCAGTGTTGAATACTTTAAAGCGGTGGAGAAAGCCGGAATCAAAAATCCGGTACTTTCGGTGGAGTTTAAGGACTTCTCTAATGGAGATTTTAAGGTGGTGAGTTTTTTCGCGAAAAAAGCCAGGGGAATGATGGCTAACTATATAGTTCAAAATGAATTGGTAGATGTGAATGACCTCAAGGCCTTTAACACCGCTGGATACTATTTTGACGCTAAGGAGTCCACTGACACTAATTATGTATTTTTGAGGGATCAACAACAGTAAGTATGAAGTATATTTTGTCAATTACTCTCACAGCTTTTTTTACCATTTCGGGCTTGGCTCAATCACGCACTGCCTATTATGAATTAGGCTTAGGAGCAGGCACAATGAATTATGCTGGAGACATTGCTACAACAACAAGTACCAATGCCATATTGGAAGAAATGCGTCCCAATTTTATGGTGTATGGCAAAAAGCACTTTAATGATTGGTTTGCTATGGGGTTAACTTCTAGCTATGGTTGGATGTATGCTTCAGATGCTAATCACAGCAACCAGCAAAGAGGTTTATCGGTAAAAACAAAGATGTTTCAGGTAAATCCTTATTTAGAGGCAAGTCTTATCCGTTTCGGAAAGTACCACTACGACAGAAAGTTTACCATTTTTGTGCAGGCAGGGGCTGGATTCTTGGCCTATAACCCAGAGCCGGAAGCAGCAGAAGTTTATCCGGAAAATATTGAGCCTCGTCCGGATGCCTACAACAGCATTAACTTTTTTGTAGGTACAGGAATGAAGTTTAGACTCACTTACAATTCAATTTTAACCTTAGGGATTACTTACCACGGTTCAGGTGTGGATGATCTGGATGGTATAAAGATAAGCAAGGGTTTTACCTCAGGTAAAAACGATGTGTATAGCGGAGTTTACGTAGGTATTAGTAGGGCCTTCTTTTAGTATTGCCTTTCAAAAGCACCTAAGTCCGGGATGTTATTAAAGCTTCGGATATTTGGAAATCCCCGAATATCAACAGCATTTGTTTTGGTGCCATCGTCAAGATTTCCCTGATCCACAGCCTGAGATAGGCTATCTAGCTTATACACATTTCTTTCAACGTTAACAAAATCAGGATCCTTGTTAATCAGGATTTTTTCTTTGAAAAACTGGGTGTCATTCCAGTCAAAGCTGCGATCAGCAACGGGTACACTTTCATCCACATCAATAATGGCACTCCTAAACTCATAGTTTAAGGTTCCGGCATTGTCCTTTAGTATAGCAAGTTCCTGTCTGTTGTTACCCACCACAAGGCAGTTGCCAAATGATGCCGAATCCAGATCGCGTACAATTCTGGTGGTAGTGCCATCTTCATTTTGAAAATCGAGGTAATTACTTAGGGTAACGCCTGCTGTGCTTCGAGTAGATTGATTCCAGAAGTTGGCAAAGGTGCAGTGTATAAACTCATAGTTGCCTCCAAACGCGTAAAGCAGATGTAGGCCCGAATTTGCAACAACGGTATTTATAGCTTTTACGTTTCCATGGCCTCCGTAAATCCCAACCCGCGAAGAGTTCATTATATAACTATTGGTGATAGTCAGTTGATCGTCCATCCCCCCGGCACTATCTAGTCTGATAGCCGTAGTAGCATTTTTGATTACTGAATTGTGGATGCGGTTTCCGTTGCTACCCTGTGCAAAGTATATCCCTCCTAAAACACCACCCCATTGGCCGGGTGCGTCTTCGTAAAATGGTTCCAGTCTATCTCCCGCAAAGGTTACCGTGTCTCCTGCGGCTGCATTTACCGCCACTTTTAAAACACCATCACTCAGCACCAACAGGCCGCTGTTATTGTGGAAATAAACCTCTGTGCCTGGAGGAATATTTAGTTCATTGTCAATGGCTCCATAACCGTAAACAACATGGGGCTTATCATTTGGCCAGGTTACCGAACCTGTATTATTATCTGATAATATGGAGTAGGGGACTACAATGCCCGAGATTACCAAAAAGTTAGTAGGGTAGTGGAAGTAAGCATCTCTGGTAAGAGTAACCAGTTTTACATTTTGTTCTGTGCCTTTATTATTAAAGATGATGCTATCGGTATACAGGAAACTTTCTGGGGAACCAATAACCGAAGCAGTAACTTCTACAAATATGTAGATGCTATCCTTAGGGAGGATTTCTACGTCTTTATGGCTATTGCCCGGCTGACCATCTACATTTATACGGTATTTACTGCTTTGATTTCTGCCAAGGCGGATGTCATCAATAATTACGGTTTCATCGGTCGGGTTAAAGACCTTAAGATTGTAAGTACTAGAGCCCACTGTAGAAAATACGGTATCGAGAAAAACAGTATCAGTTGAAAACTTAAGGTGTACCCCTGAAGATGCAACAGAAACCTCCTTGCGACAGGAATATAAAGCGATGGAGGCCAACGCCAAAAGCAAAAATGTTTTTTTCATACCAGTGTGAAACGACTTAGCTTTGCCATTATTTTTTACCCCGCGAAATAAGGAAAATAAAAAGGTTGCCAGACTAATATTGTTACAATATATTTGCAGCCCTCAAAAAGGTTGGGCAAAATCCTAACCGCAAAGAAACAGAATTATGAAAAAAGGCATACACCCAGATAACTATCGCTTTGTAGTATTCAAGGATTTGGGTACCGGTGATGAAATTGTAACTCGCTCATGTGTTGAAACCAGAGACACTATAGAGAAGGATGGCGAAACTTATCCTCTTGTAAAAGTGGAAATTTCTGCTGCATCTCACCCATTTTATACTGGTAAGATGAAACTTGTTGACTC
>CAXBJE010000120.1:0-8501 GCA_963975525.1 uncultured Owenweeksia sp.
CGGTGCAGACAGACGCTGTGGTTGATAGGGAGTACATGATGAATAGGATAAATGAGGTGGAAAAAACCTATGTGGAAACATTTATGATGTATTACAATGGTTATAAGTACGAAGAGATAGCTGAGATACTTGGAATCCCTTTGGGCACGGTGAAAAGCCGTATATTTCTTGCTCGCAGAAAAATGATGGATAAGCTGCAGGATTACAGATAAATGAAGAAAATTTAATGAATAATAGGGTTATTGTAATCGGGTCGGGTTTTGCCGGCCTATCGGCAGCCACAAATCTTGCGCATAGAGGTTTTGATGTTACAGTACTAGAAAAAAACGACCAGCCCGGAGGAAGGGCTAGGTCGTTTTCTGTTGATGGGTACACCTTTGACATGGGGCCAAGCTGGTATTGGATGCCTGATGTTTTTGAAAACTACTTTTCAACTTTTGGTAAAAAGGTTTCCGACTATTACAACCTTACCCGATTAGATCCTTCTTACCGGGTATATTTTGGTGCTATGGATTATGTAGATCTTCCTGCAAGTTTGCAACAGCTCTATACACTTTTTGAGGAAATTGAGCCTGGAAGCGGAGCAAAGCTGGAAAGCTTCATTGCAGAATCGGCATATAAGTACGAAACAGGCATGCAGGATTTGGTATATATGCCTGGCAGAAAGATAACAGAGCTAGCCGACATGCGCATTGTGAAGGGATTGTTTCAGTTGCATCTCCTTAAGTCTATGCGCTCTTACGTGCATTCTCATTTCAAAAATGACAGGTTACGCCAGATTGTTGAGTTTCCAATTCTGTTTTTGGGAGGTACACCTCAAAATACACCCGCCTTATATAGCCTTATGAATTATGCTGATATGGCACTTGGCACTTGGTATCCCGATGGAGGTATGCATGAGATTGTAAAGGCAATGGTGCATTTGGCTAAGGAAAAAGGAGTGAAGATTATCCTCAATCAAGAGGTGAAATCCTTTGAATTTGAAAATGATGAAATCAGTGCTGTGGTAACTGATAGTCAGAAATTTGAAGCGGATGTGGTTGTGGCTGGAGCTGATTACCACCATGTAGATCAAAAAATATTACCCGAGAGGTATAGGCAATACACTCCCGAGTATTGGGATAAAAGAAAAATGGCACCTTCAAGCCTTTTGTTTTTTTTGGGAGTAAATAGAAAGATAAAAGGGTTATTGCACCATACGCTGTTTTTTGATGCCAATTTTGATGAGCATGCCGATGAGATTTACAAAAATCCAAAATGGCCTACTAAGCCATTATTCTATGTTTCGTGTACATCTAAAACCGATGTCAGCGTAGCACCTGAGGGGTGTGAAAATATATTTTTGTTAATGCCAGTTGCCCCTGATCTCAAGGATGATATCTTTACCCGCGAAAAGTACTATGAGGTAATGATGGATAGGTTGGAGGCTCTAACTGGCGAAAACATTAGGGATCATGTGGTTTATAAAAAATCATATGCTCAAAAAGATTTCGTTAATGATTATCACTCCTTCAAGGGTAATGCGTATGGTTTGGCCAACACTCTTACCCAAACAGCTATTTTAAAGCCCGGTATGAAGAGCAAAAAGGTTAACAATTTATTTTATACAGGACAGCTCACGGTTCCAGGTCCAGGGGTTCCACCGGCTCTGATTTCGGGGCAAGTAGTGGCGCTTGAGGTGGAAAAGGAACAACTAAAGAAACAGCGGGTATGAAAGAACTTTTTGATAGGATTTCCGAGCGATCTAGTATGATGGTTACTAAGTCGTACAGCACCTCCTTTTCGTTGGGGATTATGTTGTTGGATAGAACTATGCATACTCCCATTTATGCCATTTATGGCTTTGTTCGATTCGCTGATGAAATCGTGGATACCTTTCATGACTATGACAAGAAATACCTGCTTGACGATTTTAAGCGTCAAACGTATGACGCCATTGAAAGAGGGATAAGCCTCAATCCGATATTAAACTCATTTCAACAAACAGTAAACGAATACAATATTGACCATGAGCTAATCGAAACCTTTTTGAATAGCATGGAAATGGATATTGATCCGGCCGAAAGCTACAGCCAAAAACTTTATGAAAAGTATATACTTGGTTCAGCGGAGGTTGTGGGTTTAATGTGCCTAAAGGTGTTTTGTAGTGGAGATCAAGAGATGTCCGACAAATTGAAGTTTGAGGCTATGAAGCTTGGTTCTGCCTTTCAAAAAATAAACTTCTTACGCGATCTTAAGGCCGACTATTATCATTTAGGACGGGTATATTTTCCAGGTGTTGATATGGGAGAGTTTGATGACACCATTAAAGCCCAGATTGAAAAGGATATTGAAAAGGACTTTCATACGGGTTACGAGGGCATTCTTAAATTACCCAAAAAGGCTCGGTTTGGAGTATACGTTGCCTATGTGTACTACTATGCCCTTTTTCAGCGAATAAAAGCCACTCCGGCAGATTTGATTCTTGAAAAACGCATCAGAATATCTAATCGAAATAAGTATGGCTTATTGGTAAGTTCTTATCTTAAGCACAGTTTTAATCTACTATAAGTATCCCAAAATCATGGAAGAAAATGTTATCCTAGTTGATGAAAGAGATAACAAGCTAGGGCTGATGGAAAAAATGGAGGCCCATGAAAAAGGACTTTTACACCGAGCTTTTTCAGTATTTGTGGTTAACTCAAGCGGTGAACTTATGATGCAGCAAAGAGCACTTCATAAATATCACTCCGGTGGGTTATGGACAAATACCTGTTGCAGCCATCCAAGAGATGGAGAAACCACTGAAGAGGCTGCCCATAGAAGGCTACAGGAAGAAATGGGCTTTGATTGTGAGATTCGTAAAATGTTTCACTTTATTTATAAGGCCGAACTTGATTTGGGAATGACCGAGCACGAACTTGATCATTTATACATAGGATTTTATAACGGTATTCCTCAATTAAACAAAAAGGAAGTGGCTGACTGGAAGTGGATGTCAATAGAAGAGATTGAAGCTGACTTAGTAGATCATCCTCAAAACTATACGGAGTGGTTTAAGATAATTTTTGCACGCTTTGTTGAAGCTTCCAAAAAACCAATGGAATGGTAACGGTAAGCCGCCATGCGCACTTTAATGCCGCACATCGCTTATTCAACCCTAACTGGGATGATAAAAAGAATGAGCAGGTCTTTGGTAAATGCAGTAACCCTAGTTATCATGGGCACAATTATGAGTTAATCGTTTCGGTAGCGGGTAAGGTAAATCCGGTTACAGGATATGTAATAGACTTAAAAGTTCTGGCTGATCTTATTCAAGATAAAATAGAGGATAGGTTTGATCACAAAAATCTGAATGAGCAAACTGAGGAGTTTAAAACCCTGAACCCTACAGCTGAGAACATTTCCATAGTCATCTATAATATACTGCGCCCTGAGATAGATGCTTCCCTAAAGTTGAAGATTACCCTTTATGAAACTCCGCGCAATTTTGTGGAGTATTCTGGCGAGTAGTTTAGTATCGCACGCATTTTTCTTCTTAAAATACCGGTTTCTACCTGAACTTTTTTTTATTTATGAGTTATGTATTCATGAGTAAAAAAATTCTTGTGATTGGTGGAGGTTCCGGCATTGGTAAAAAAGTGGTTGAGGATCTTGTTTTTGACGGGTATGAGGTGAATGCTGCCTCACCAAGCATTGAGCGGAATTCTGTTCCGGAGGTGGTAGAAATTCAAAAATTTGATGTGACCTCTGAAGATCAGTTACACTTACCAGAAGAACTTGCTGGTCTTGTGTATTGTCCTGGAACGATTAATCTTAGGCCCTTTAATAGGATTAAACTTGATGATATCCGTAAGGAGTTTGAGATAAACTATTTTGGGGCGGTAAAAGTTATGCATCAGTCCATAACCGCTTTGATTAAGGGTAAAGGGAGTGTAGTTTTCTTTAGTACCGTAGCGGTTCAGACAGGTATGCCCTTCCATACTTCAATAGCGTCCGCAAAGGGAGCAATTGAGGGGTTGGCTAGAAGCCTTGCAGCTGAATACGCCCCAAATGTGAGATTTAATGTTATTGCTCCGTCACTTACTGATACACCTCTTTCTGATGCGCTTTTAAATAACGAAAGAAAAAGAGACTCCAATACACAAAGGCACCCTCTAAAAAAGATTGGTACTCCAGAAGATATTAGTAATTTAGTTACCTTCCTTATAACCCCGCGCTCTCAATGGGTTACCGGGCAAATATTTAAAATTGACGGGGGCATGTCCTCATTAAGACTTTTATAAACTATGATACTCAGATACTTCAACTCTAAAAACTTTCAGGAGTGGGATAGATTCTACCGCTCCAATTTCTTTAATTCCGTTGGTGGTTTCAAAAGCATAAATCTTATTGGTACCAGATCAACAAAGGGTATAGCCAATCTGGGAGTGTTTTTTTCTGTAACACATGTTGGCTCAACCCCACCTTTATTGGGTGTTTTATTCAGAGCACCAACTACACCCAGGCATACCTTAGAAAACATTTATGATACGGGTTTTTTTACAATTAACTCTGTTCAGGAAAAAGTGTTGGATAAGGCTCATCAGGCGTCTGCCAAGTATGAAGATGGTATCTCTGAGTTTTATAAAATTGGTTTGCGCGAGTCATATCATGGAGATTTCATTGCTCCCTATGTTGAAAGCAGCAGGGTTAAAATAGGGTTGAAGTTTGTTGAAAAGCACGACATCCTGGCCAACGGAACCGTGTTTGTTGTAGGTGAAGTTGTGGAGTGTTGGGTAGACGGAGACGCGCTTGACAAAGATGGTTTTGTAGACCACAGCGAAGTGGATAACCTTGCCGTAAATGGGTTAGACACCTATTATGTGGCCAGACAGGTTAAAAAAATGCCAAGAGCTCAGCCAGATTCAGCGAACAAAAAATGATTGACACTTCCGTTTGCATTTTTTGGTTTCGCAGGGATTTAAGGCTTTTTGATAATGCTGGCTTGTACCATGCGCTCAAATCTGGGCACCCTGTTTTACCACTTTTCATTTTTGATAGTAATATCCTTGATGAACTTACCTCCAAGGATGCTCGGGTTCAGTTTATACATCAGGAAGTTTCAAGAATTAAATCTTTTTTGGAAGAAGAGTGCGGATCTTCATTCATTATTAGGCATGGCAAGCCTCTAGCGATTTTTAAGGAAATTTTAGAGGAATATCAAGTAAAGGCGGTCTTTACCAATAGAGATTATGAGCCATACGCTCAGCAAAGAGATAAGGAAATTTATGCCTTATTAAAGGAAAGTGGTGTAGAGTTTAAAGGCTTCAAGGATCAGGTAATTTTTGACAAAAATGAGGTTGTAAAGGATGATGGTACGCCTTACACGGTATTCACTCCCTTCAGCAAACGTTATAAGCAAAAGCTCAATAAATTTTATTTAAGTTCTTATCCAACTGAAAAATACCACTCCAATTTCGCCAAGATCGATGCGCTTCCAGAAATGGATTTAGAAGATATTGGTTTCGAGCCTTTAGAAATAGATTACCCTAATCGCGAGGTAGAGGATAATCTAATCAGCAATTATCATAAAACCAGGGATATTCCATCCATAAAAGGGACATCAAGAATTAGCCTGCATTTGAGATTTGGTACAGTGAGTATAAGAGAGCTTGCCCGTCAGGCAGGTGAAGGAAAATATTTTGATGAGCTCATCTGGCGTGATTTCTATCAGATGATATTGTTTCACTTTCCTAATACGGTTACCGAGTCGTTCAGGTCAAAGTATGATCGTATTTCATGGAGGAACAATGAAGAAGAATTTGAGAAATGGTGCAAAGGTGAAACCGGTTACCCTATGGTGGATGCTGGGATGCGAGAACTGAACGAATCTGGCTATATGCACAACAGAGTAAGAATGGTTGTGGCAAGTTTTCTTACCAAACATTTACTTATTGATTGGCGGTGGGGAGAGGCCTATTTCGCTGAAAAATTATTGGATTACGACCAGGCGTCAAACGTAGGAGGCTGGCAATGGGCTGCTGGAAGCGGGGTAGATGCTGCCCCTTATTTTAGGGTGTTTAATCCAAAGCTACAACTCGAAAAGTTTGATCCTGATTTAAAATACGTGAAACGCTGGGTTCCTGAGTACGGAACAAAGAAATATCCCGAACCCATGGTTGATCATAAAGAAGCACGCGAACGAGCATTATCTACCTATAAACGAGCTCTTGATTAAAGGTGCTTATCACCAAATTTCATCTTGATATCATTTACAAACCCCTTAATAAGTTGTTCGTTATCCTTACGGCAAATCAGCAGCGAGTGGCCCTTATCCACCACAATGTAGCCATCCAGTCCTTCAATAACCCCTAACTTGTCTTTAGGTAAAAACACTACGGAATTTGCTGTTTCGTAAATCATGGCTTTTGGCGCAAGTATGGAGTTGTCATTTTCATCATGCTTTGCATGTTCGTGCAAACTCCCCCAAGTCCCTAAATCACTCCATCCAAAATCTGCAGGAATTACATGAACATGATTGGATTTTTCCATCAGCCCGTAATCAATACTTTCGTTTTCGCAGGCCGGATACATTTCATTGATAAAGTCGGCTTCTTCATCAGTGCCAAATTTATCAGCTCCAGCTTCAAAGCTGGCATACATATCTGGTAAGGCATTACTCAACTCATCCATAAAAGTGCTTACTGACCATATGAAGATGCCACTGTTCCATAAAAAGTCTCCACTTTCCAAAAACTGCTTGGCCATTTCTACATCTGGCTTTTCAGTAAAAGTCTTTACCACCTTTACCTCACTATCCGCATCATCACCCTGATCAATAAATTGGATGTAGCCGTATCCTGTGTCAGGTCTATGGGGTTGTATGCCAAGCGTAAAAAGCTTTTTGCTTGATTCTGCCTCAGAGCAGGCCAGATTGGCAACTCTGGTGAATTCAGTTTCATTAGTAATTAAATGATCTGCCGGAGCAACAAGCATGGTAGCCGTAGGGTCCTTTGCCTGAATACGATAAGCGGCATAGGTAATACAGGGAGCTGTATTTCTCCGTGCAGGCTCTGCAATTATGTTTTCTTCCGGTAAATCAGGTAATTGCTCCTTTACTAGGGCAACATAATTTTTATGTGTTACCACTAATATTTGTTCAGGTGTAGAGAGGTTCAACAGTCTTCTGTAAGTCTGCTGAATTAAAGTTTCTCCCGTTCCTAAAATATCATGAAATTGCTTTGGGAAATCTGAGGTGCTAACTGGCCAGAATCTACTTCCGATACCTCCGGCCATGATCACACTCGATATATTTTGCATCATTCTCGGTTGAGCGGCTAAAATAGCAAAATGTGTAATGTAGCCTCACCAAAGCTGAGGCTTAATATTTTGTATTTTCGCGCTCTTTGCTTAGTCAAGCCAATCAAAAACTACAAATTAAAATGCTAAACATTGTCCTATTTGGCCCTCCAGGTGCTGGTAAGGGTACGCAATCTAAATTGATGGTTGATGAATTTGTAATTGGAATGATCAGTAATAAGCTGGAGGCAAATACAAAGGCCAAAGGTTTCATCTTTGATGGTTTTCCTCGTACTAAAGAACAGGCGGTTGCTCTTGATGAATTGCTTGAAAACCACAACCAGTCTATTTCTGTAATGATATCTATGGCTGTGCCTCAGCGCGAGCTTATTGATAGATTATTGGAAAGAGGTAAAGAAAGTGGCAGAACTGATGACCAGAATGAAGAGGTAATACAAGGCAGATTAAATGTATATAAGGAGCAAACGGAAGTAGTAAAAGATTACTACGGTGCTCAGGGAAAATCTTCGGAAATAAACGGCCTTGGAAGTATTGAAGAGGTATACGGAAGAATTAAAAACGCTATTGAGCAAGCCTGATGGCAGGAAACTTTGTTGATTACGTAAAGATTTATTGCAAGTCTGGTAAAGGAGGTTCGGGTTCTACGCACCTTCATAGAGACAGGCTTACCGCCAAAGGTGGACCAGATGGTGGCGATGGTGGTCGTGGTGGTCATGTTATACTTAGAGGTAGTAGCCAGCACTGGACTTTGCTGCATCTTAAATATAGAAAACATGTAAAGGCCGAAGCTGGAGGTGATGGAAGTCGCCAACAGCGTACTGGTGCCGATGGAAATGATGATTACCTGGAAGTACCATTAGGCACGGTGGCTAGGGATGGTGAAACCGGTGAGTTTCTTTTTGAAGTTACCGAAGATGGAGAGGAAAAGGTACTAAAGCAAGGCGGACGCGGAGGTTTGGGAAATACCCATTTTAAGTCTTCAACTTTTCAAACACCACGTTTTGCACAGCCAGGTGAAGCCGGGCAAGAGGGGTGGTGCATCCTTGAACTTAAAATATTGGCTGATGTAGGCTTGGTAGGATTTCCAAATGCTGGTAAGTCCACACTCCTTTCGTCAGTATCAGCGGCAAAGCCAGAAATAGCTGATTATCCATTTACCACTCTTACACCAAATCTTGGTATAGTTTCCTATCGTGGTTACAAGAGTTTTGTTATGGCAG
>CAXBJE010000121.1:0-8429 GCA_963975525.1 uncultured Owenweeksia sp.
ACAAGTATGGGTAATGAGTTTTCTTTACTAAGGGTAAAGGCAGTCATATCCATCACGTTCAACTCCTTCTCATAAACTTCCTTAAAAGTAAGGTTATCGTATTTCACAGCATCTTTATCCTTTTCAGGGTCAGCACTATATATACCGTCAACACGGGTACCCTTTAATATTACATCAGCATCAACCTCAATGGCACGCAGCGTGGCCGCAGTATCTGTAGTAAAATAGGGGTTACCTGTACCGCCACCAAAAATCACCACTCTGCCTTTTTCTAAGTGGCGAGTAGCTCTTCTCCTGATAAAGGGTTCTGCAATCTTATCCATTTCAATGGCGCTCTGTAAACGGGTTTTTACCCCCATTTCCTCCAATGCCGATTGTAATGCCAAACCATTGATTACGGTTGCCAGCATCCCCATGTTATCGGCCTGAGTACGATCCATACCCTCGCTTGCTCCTTTAAGTCCGCGGAAGATGTTTCCTCCACCAATAACTATGGCCATTTCCACACCCAACTCCACTACCGATTTAATTTCAGCAGCATACTCCTTCAGCCTCTCTCCGTTAATGCCGTAGTCCTGGTCACCCATTAAGGCTTCACCGCTTAGCTTCAGGAGGATTCTTTTGTACTTCATTGTAAAACTGTTCTGGAAATTTTGGCAAATATAGTTGCATCCACCCAAACGGACGAAACTTAACGCACATGATATTTTCCTTAATCTTTTGGTACTATGTAATGGTTACCTTCACCATCAGCCTTGGTATATACTTGTTATTTTTGCGCTAAACACAAACCCACAATTTCCCTTCTTTGAAACACGGCCTTGTCATTTTTTTATTCTTAAGTGCCTTCAGCATAAATGCCCAGAAAGGGCTTTTTATTGAAGCCGGCTTTGTTGATGCCTTTAATAGCAGAACCATAATAGTGGATGGGGAGCCTATTGCAAATTATCAGTCTTACGGCTATAGGGCTGGGGCATTTTACAACTATCCTATTGAGAAATTTGACATTCGGCTTGGGGCAGGTGTTAAGCAGCTATACTTTTCCGGAAGGCACGAGCTATTAAATTTCAAGGGTAATACCACCAAATTCACCGCCTCACTTACGGGGCTCTACAGTTGGAACGAGGTATTAAAAACAGGCATTGGCCTGGGCATGGAAAACAACCGAGACTTCTCTAGCTACAGAGCCCAAACCTCAGATTTGTTTAGATACAATGCCCATATTTTGATAAACTATAAAGTAGCCAACAGCATTAATTTGACTCTTGACTATAGCCGGACCATTTTACCCTATTCCGATTTTTATTTGCTTTCAAACCCTATTGATCAGCTTACACTTGGTATCAACTATAAATTGCCCTGGTTATGAAGGTAAAGCTGCTTTTAGCCACACTAGGTTTGGTGATTTTGGGTTGTACCAAAATTGAAGTTACAGATCAGAAACTGCCTTCAATAATTGGGCTTACGCCCGAAAATGTAAACACCAAATTGGCGGTGTTCAACCTCAATGCAGATTCTATTGAATTTAGAAGGATGATAAGAAACCCCGGCAAAACCATTTTTGTGAAAGGGGCGCTCACCTATAGGGATGAAAATCAAATGGAGATTTTTAATAACGAACAGGTGCGGGTGGAAATCAAAGGCAAATCATCTGCCTATAAAAAAATGAAATCATTGGGAATGCTCTTTAACCAACCCCTTGATAATTCTACTTACAATATTTTGCAACCGGCCAAAGTGGTGGCCAACCACAATCTTTCCAACCTAAATGCTGTCCGCTTTCGCAATTCAGGTAATGATTTTGGTGAAACCATGGTTAAAGACATTAGCTACACTCAATTGGCCATACAGGCTGATGTAGACTTTGAACTAATGTATTACCGTCCATGCCATGTTTTTGTAAACAGCCGGTATTATGGGCTTATGAACCTCCGCACCGAAAACAATATGTACGGTATGGCTGGGCTAAGGGCTGTTGATACAGGTGACATCTCCCTTGTGAAAATAGATTTCGATAATGGCAATCTGGAATGGGATGAAGGCTCACATGAAATGGCCGATAAATTTGTGAACGCCCTAAAAAAGCAGGATGCCGAGGCAATTTGGGGCATGATAAACGAAAGCAGTTTTATTGACTATATACTATTTCAGGACTATATCGGCAACCATGACTGGCCTCACAATAACACTCGCATGTACTCAGTAAAAGGAGACCCGTTTAGGTTTGTGCTTTATGATATGGATTTTGCGGCATTCAATACTAAGAATGCCATCCTTCCGGAAATGGAGTACTTAAATGATGACCTGAGCAAACTCTACCGCGAAATGCGCAAAAAATCAGGGTTTGATGCCCGACTTAAGCAACGGCAAAAAGAGTTATACCAGAGGCTTTCGCCAGAAATATTTAATGCTATTGTTGATAAAAACGCGCTTACCATTGAAGATGAAATCCCCTATTTTATGGCTAAGTACGGAGAGCCTGAAAGCATTTTTCACTGGAGGTTAAAACTGGACTTATTGAAGCGAGAATTTAGATTGAGGGATAAAAACATACGCGACAAATATGATCTATAGGATATCCTTCATATTGTTGCTATGCATGTTTTGCAACGTATTGCTTTCGCAGGAAAAACCCAGAGAAGAGGCAACTGAGCTCTGGTTTGGGGCTACCCTAAAAATGAAGCTTACCAAAAAATTCAGACTGGACCTTGAACAGCAACTGAGGTTAGAGGATCATGAAAATGGATTTGACCAAACCTTTACAGAGCTTGGCTTGCGCTATAAAATCACTGACAACTTTAACATTAAGGGCCAATACAGGTATGCCTTTACGGATGATGAACACAACGAAGGCCGATGGTCTATTGATTTAGATTATACCTACGACATAAAGAATTTTCCACTGGACATTGCCTATAGGTTTCGCTTTCAGGATGAAAAAGTAGATTGGACTGGAGAAAAGAAAACCTACATCCGCCAAAGGATTACGCTTGATTACAATCTGAGTAAACTGGTAGACCCTGCGTTTGAATACGAGTGGTTTTATAAGTTTAATCAAGACAATGAGTTTAGGCGAAGCCGCTACACATTAAGCCTACAGTGGAAACTAAACAAACGTTCCGAACTAGTAACCTTCGGACGGCTGGAGGAGGAGTACAACGTAAAAAGGCCAGAGCGCATCTACATCATGGGCCTCGCCTACTCCTATGATTTGGACTTTAGGAAGAAGAAAAAGAAGAAGAAGGGGTAGCTCAAAAAAAAAGAGGCCATCTTTTCAGACAGCCTCTCTTATCAGTTTATTTCAATTGGAATTAAACTCCCAATCCTACTCTTTTAAACGAAGTAATGGTCAAACCTTTCTTTACAGAATCTAAGTACTTAGATACGTTTAGTTTTCCATCACGGATATAATCCTGCTCCAGTAGAGTGCTTTCCTTAAAGAATTTGTTAAGACGGCCCTGAGCAATCTTATCCAACATTTCTTCTGGTTTACCTTCCTGGCGAGCAAGGTCTTTACCTACTTCAAGCTCACGCTCAATTACATCAGCAGGTACTTCATCACGGTTAAGTGATACTGGGTTCATGGCAGCAGCTTGCATGGCCACGTTTCTTCCAGCTTCAGCAGCCTCCTCGTTCATACCAACCAAGGTAGCCAACTTGTTACCAGCGTGGATGTACTCAGCTACAAATGGAGCCTGAATGGTTTCGTATCCACCAATTTCCAATTTCTCACCAATTACACCGGTTTGCTCAGTCAATTTATCTTCGATAGTCATACCATCAATAGATTCCTTAAGCAATGCTTCAGCACTTGTTGGTTTAGCTTCAAGGGCTTTATCCAAAATCTTTTGGGTAAGTGCAATAAAGCTTTCGTTTTTAGCAACGAAATCAGTTTCGCAGTTAAGACTCACAACAGCACCAAAAGTGTTGTCAGCAGTAGTACCTGCCAATACACAACCTTCAGTAGCATCGCGGTCAGCACGCTTTGCAGCAACTTTTTGTCCTTGCTTCCGCAGAACGTCAACTGCCTTTTCAAAATCACCTTCTGCCTCTACAAGAGCTTTCTTGCAATCCATCATACCGGCACCGGTTTGTTGTCTCAATTTATTTACGTCTGCTGCAGTAATATTAGCCATGGCTGTAAATGTTTGTTGTTTTTATTAAAAGTTAAAAGGGACAAAAATTGCTTTTCATCCCTTCTTTATAGTCAAACTATTGTAAAATAATCTTAAAGAGATCTCTTAGTCTTCAGAAGAATCGTCATCGTCAGAAGCCTCAACAGCTTCTTTCTTCTTAGCCACTTTCTTTATCTTATCCTGAGAAGCTTTTTCCTTATCGGCTTTTCTTTCGCTAAGGCCACCTTTGATGGCTTCAGTTACTCTTCTCACCAACACCTCGATAGAACGGGTAGCATCATCATTACCAGGAATGGCGAAATCTACTTCGTGTGGATCAGAGTTGGTATCAACAATTGCAAAAGTTGGTATTCCCAATTTCTTAGCTTCAGCAACCGCAATGTGTTCTTTGTTGATATCAACAATAAAAAGTGCTGCAGGAAGGCGAGTCATATCAGAGATAGAACCCAATTGCTTTTCAAGCTTCATTCTCTGACGATCAACTTGTAATCTTTCCTTTGTAGAAAGAGTATTGAAAGTACCGTCTTCCTTCATCTTGTCGATAGACTGCATCTTTTTTACCGCCTTACGGATGGTAATAAAGTTGGTAAGCATACCTCCTGGCCAACGCTCAGTAATGTAAGGCATGTTAATACCGCCTGCATTTTCTGCGATGATGTCCTTTGCTTGTTTCTTGGTAGCTACATACATGATCTTACGTCCTGAAGCAGCAATCTTAGCCATTGCATCACATGCAATGTTAAGCTTAGCTTCGGTTTTGTAAAGGTCAATGATGTGAATACCATTGCGCTCCATAAAAATGTAGGGAGCCATACCTGGATTCCACTTACGGGTAAGGTGTCCAAAGTGTACACCTGCATCCAGCATTTCTTTGATGTTCTGATCTGCCATCTTAAACTAGTTGTTTACGTTCACTGATACAATCTGAAGGTGGTCACCCAAGCGTTTATAGCCGGGGAAATGTGCCCTCCAAATTTGGATACTAAACGGTTTATAAAAATATTAACGCTTGCTAAATTGAAATTTCTTACGGGCTTTCTTCTGACCGAATTTCTTACGCTCCACCATACGTGGATCGCGAGTCATTAGTCCATCAGCTTTAAGCATTGGCTTGTAATCGGCATTGATTTCAACCAAAGCTCTTGAGATACCCAACCGGATAGCCTCAGCCTGACCTGTAATACCTCCACCTTCTACATTCACCATTACGTCATACTGACCTGTGGTTTCAGTAAGAGCAAAAGCTTGCTCCAACTTATAGTGTAGGGTTGGGGTGTTGAAGTAATCTTTGAAATTCTTCTTGTTTACGGTGATTTCACCTTTTCCTTCTTTCAGGAATACACGCGCTACAGAAGTTTTTCTTCTTCCAATGGTGTGAGTTACTGCCATCTTATCGATTATATAATGTTGTTAAGATCTATTTGTTCCGGCTTCTGAGCTACTTGCTTGTAGTCAGTACCTTCATTTACACTAAGGTTGCGAAAAAGGTCGCGTCCAAGTCTGTTTTTTGGCAACATACCGCGGATAGCGTTTTCAACAATCTTATTTGGTTGCTTTTTCAACAATTCAGCTGGAGTACTAAAGCGCTGACCACCAGGAAAACCTGTGTGTCTTATGTACTCTTTTTCTTCGGCCTTGTTTCCGCTAAGCACAATCTTACTTGCATTAATCACCACTACATTGTCTCCGCAATCTACGTGAGGAGTAAAATCTGGCTTGTGCTTACCACGAAGAAGGAAAGCCACTTTTGAGGCTAATCTTCCTAAAGTTTGGCCTTCAGCATCTACCAATACCCATTTCTTGTCTACGGTTTGGCTATTTGCCGATACAGTTTTATAGCTAATTGTATTCACAACTGTTTTATTTTTAATCTGTTAGGATCACTATTGACCCTTCTCTAAAAAGGGGCTGCAAACTTACAATTAAAAATATTTATCCACCAAACAAATTCACCCTAATTTATTGATACTCTATGGTGGTGCGCTTGTATGCACCCAACCAATAACATCTATTCCACGTAAATTACATTAGCGAATACTTAACTTCGCAGTCCCTTTTTTAAAAATTCTTATGAAAAAAGTTTTGCTACTTGTAATAGCCATAGGGCTTTCAACGTCTTTATGGTCTCAAAATATTATCCCTTGCTATAGTGATGAGCACGCGCATGAGCTTGCCCAAAAGCACCCTGAGCTTGCAAAACAATATGAGCAAAAAAGACAAGAATTATTTGATTATGCCTCAAACCATCTCCCCGCAAAGGGAAAAACTGAGGCAGCTGTTTTAACCATCCCGGTTGTTTTTCATGTTTTATATGATACCCCTTATGATAACATCGCGAAATCTCAAATTTTAGAAGGCCTAAGAATAGCGAATGAAGACTTCCGCAGACAAAATGGTGATGCCGGCAATCTTCGTAGCATTTTCCAAAATGTTGGTGCCGATGTTGAAGTTGAATTTGCTCTGGCCAAAAAAGATCCTGACGGTAATTGCACCGATGGAATCACAAGGATGCAAACTTCTTTATCCGTAATGGCTAGCCCAAGAGATCGCGTGAA
The DNA here is from genome assembly GCA_963975525.1 of uncultured Owenweeksia sp. GTDB lineage: Bacteria > Bacteroidota > Bacteroidia > Flavobacteriales > Schleiferiaceae > Owenweeksia. Next base: position 6,692 of record CAXBJE010000121.1, read on the forward strand.
GGGTTTAATACAGTGGGATCCGGAAAAATACCTGAATATTTGGGTGGTGAACAGTATTGAAAGCAGCAGCTCTACAACTGGTATTGTATTAGGTTATGCCAACTTCCCTTGGTGGTCGGCTGCCGCAGATGGCATTGTTATTCGCCATGATGCCCTTGGAACTACAGGCACTGGAGTTTACGATGGCCGCACATTAACCCATGAGATTGGTCACTACTTAGGATTACTACACACATTTCAAAGTGGTTGCTCACCTGGTGATGGAATTAATGATACTCCACCTGTATCAGGTTCAAGTTTTGGATGTAATCTAAACAAAAACAGTTGCAGCAATGATTCTCCGGATTTACCGGATATGATAGAAAACCATATGGACTACAGTGACTGTCCAAACACATTCACGGTTGGTCAAAAAGCCGTTATGCTTGCCATCTTAAATAATAACAACTATAGAAAAAACCTTGTTTCTGCCAGCAACCTGATTGAAACAGGGGTTACCAATCCTCCTGCATGCCAGGCTAAGGCTAACTTCACTATTGTAGAAGAAGTAATATGTGAGGGTGAAACCCTTAATTTTATTGATGAAACCGAAGGCGGTGACCCTACCAACTACAACTGGACATTTATTGGCGGCACCCCATCTACTTCATCTGACAAAAACCCTACAATTACCTATAACCAGGCCGGGGTTTATGATGTTACACTTACCGTTAACAATGCAGCGGGATCTTCTACTAAAACCATTAAAAAAGCAATTGCGGTGAGGCCAAAGTGGACTCCATTTCATGCAGAGTGGAAGGAAGATTTTGAAAAATCAAGCCTCCTAAGTACAGACCTTACAGTTGCCTCTACTTACGATACAACCAAGTTCAGAATTACCAAAATTGCCTCCAGCTCTGGTGCACAGTCTTTACAGCTAAACAACTTTGATTCAGAAGAGCCGCTTGATTTAGATTATATGATTGGGCCCAACATTCAAACCCTTTTTGGTAAAGACATAAGTTTATCCTTTGATTATGCCTATGCCCAAATTGTAGGGAATGAATTGGATAGACTTCGTGTATTGGTATCTACCGACTGTGGTAAAACATGGACTATTTTAAGATCATTTGTAGGCTTTACGTTGCGTACCTCCAGCAGCCCGGTAACTACACCCTATGCTCCTGGTTTTGGTGATTGGAAAACATCTACCATTAACTTAAGCGGGTATGCAGACAAAGGTCCAATATTATTGAAATGGGAGTTTAAGGCTGACGGTGGTAACAACCTTTATATTGACAATATTAATCTTACCTCTGGCAACATTGGTATTGATGAAAATACTCTTAGTGATGCTATAGATTTTTATCCAAACCCTGCCAATGATAGAGTTACCATTTCTTTTGGCTCAGAGCTTAACACGGATGTAAACATTAGCATCTCAAGCATTAGTGGGAAGCAGGTTTTAGTACACACAGCACTTAAAGGGGCAACCACCCATACCATTAGCGGTCTTAATTTACCAAGTGGCGTTTACATGGTTTCATTTAAGTTTGATAACCAAAGAGTAATTAAAAAACTTATTATTGAATGAGAACGATTGGGCTTGTTTTGACACTATTGTGCCTGTTTAAAGTTAATGCTCAGGAAACAGGTACTCTTAAGCTTTACATCTCACCACCACCACAAACCGTAATGGTAGATGACACCGAACTAAAATTCGGGAATACCATGATATTAAAGCCAGGCAAATACTTTT
>CAXBJE010000122.1:0-8416 GCA_963975525.1 uncultured Owenweeksia sp.
TTCAATAGCTCGGGGAAACTGCGCCAGGTACTCTGTTTGTAATTGGCACTGCCAGAGGGAATTTCCACTTGAATTTCATAGGTCTTACCCACAAAGCCATTGTATGTGGAGGAATATACTCCGTCTAGTGAATCCCGGGTAAGCTCACTTACCATTACACCATCTTCAAATAATAAAACCCGAGCATCATTTACCTTGGGAGTTGTGGTTTGCGAAAAGTAAGGTGCTGATACTGAAACGGTAACCCTTGTTCCTTCGCTATCGGTTACCCTACCTACAATGGCAACTCTTGGGTCGCTGGTGGGTACGTCCAATTCAACCACCTCCTGACATGCGGAAAACGTTAAAATCAAGAAAAAGGCTAAGCTGATATTTATATAAAGTGCTTTCATCTTAAAAATTGAAATTCCAGGTTACAAATGGTATGGCTGTGGCAAATATGGAAAGCTGTACAGCCTGTGTGCGGCTATAGTCATTATTAAAATCGGCTGAATTAAAGCTGGTGCTTTCTGGCTGAAAGAATATGGAGTAGGCATTTTTGCGGGCATACACATTATACACTCCGAACGACCAGCTACTGTAAAATCTCTTGTTTTCCTTTCGTGCAGGCGTGTAAGTAGCCGATAAGTCCATGCGGTGATATGCCGGAATGCGCTGATTGTTCCTTTTGGTATAAATGGGGATGGTAATATCCTCAAACTCATATTTACCTTCGGGCGGAGTATAGGGGCGGCCTGTTTGGTAAATAAAGGTGGCACCAACATCCCACTTTTTATTGAAGGCATAGTTTGCCACTATAGATAAATCATGCAGTTTGTCATAGTTACTGGCATACCATTCTCCGTCATTTATAGTGGTCTCACGCGTGGGGCCATTCACCTTTCTTTCGGAGCGCGAAATGGTGTAACCTATCCAACCCGTAAACTTACCCGTTTGCTTTCGCAGAAGGATTTCTGCGCCATAAGCGCGGCCTATTCCATTTACCAATTCGGTTTCTATGTATTCATTAAAAATGAGGTCGGCATTATTGCGATAATCCACCATATTCAAAAACTCCTTGTAATAGGCCTCAATAGAGAATTCATACATGTTTTGTTTAAAGTTTTGGAAGTAGCCTGCTGCATATTGATGGACAGTAGCCGGGTCAATATACTCTCCGGCAGCCCGGTATAAATCAAGCGGTGTAGGTGAGTTGGTATTTGAGATTAGATGAATGTATTGGCGGGTTGTAACTGGCTTTTATACTGGCACTCTCATTTATTAAATAATTTATAGCCACCCGTGGCTCAAGTCCTTGAAGCCCGTCAAAGCCTCTTATTACTTCCCCGGAGCTATATCTAACGCTGTCTATTACCTCTGTTTTTTCTGGTCTATCAGGATTTTGATAGGTGCGAACTAGCTGTTCACCCATTTTGTAAAATGAGGAATAGCGTAACCCATATTGAAAGGTAAATCGCGTTCCTGTTTTTACTTCATGGCTTATATACACCGCAGGTTCAAGTGCATATTCCCTTTGAAGCTCCACACTGGTAATGCCTGTAAATTTTCCTGGGCTGAACCGATAGAAAATGCCTTCAAAGCCAAAGTCAATTCGGTTATCAGAAGAGAGGTAGTAATTAAAGGCGCCCTTTAGGTGATAATCCTGAATGCGTGAGGTAAGTTTAAAGTTGAGTGCCGCATCATCTGGCGTACCAAGGCTATAAGTGTAATCGCTGTACACAGCAGAAAAATTAGAGAAAAGCTTTTTGCTGAAGAGGTGGTTCCATCGCAAGGTTCCTGTGGTATTTCCCCAATCAAAACCAAAAAGATCACTGATTCCAAAAACATCCTTACCGAAGTAACCCGATAGATAAATTCTGTCCTTATCGCTAATGCGCCAGTTTACCTTAGCGTTGAGATCGTAGAAATACAGAATGTTTTGATTGATGGCAGAATCATTACTCAACCCTAAAAATATGTCGGCATACGATCTTCGCCCTGCCACCATAAACGAAGCTTTATCTTTTACAATAGGAGATTCCACCAAAAGCCTGCTACTCAATAATCCAATGCCACCGTTAAAAGCCAGGTTTTTACTGTTGCCTTCCTTTTGGCGAACATCAACAACAGAGCTCAGCCGTCCACCGTACTGTGCCGGGATTCCCCCTTTGTACACTTTTACATCTTTTACCGCATCGGCATTAAAAATGGAGAAAAAGCCAAGTAGGTGTGATGAATTGTACACGGGAGCCTCATCCAGTAATATCAGGTTTTGATCTGCCGCTCCACCTCTTACGTTAAATCCGTTAGAGCCTTCACCCACCGTAGTAATTCCCGGAAGGAGGGTAAGGGTACGGATGATATCCGTTTCGCCAAGCAGCTGTGGTATTTTTTGAATTTCCTTGGCGGAGAGTTTGGAAACACTCATTTCCACACTGGATACGTTTTTATCCAGCTTTTCAGAGCTTACTTCAACCTCTTGCAATTCAGTGGTTGAGGGTGACATCTCTACATTAATGCTCAGGTTCTTATTAAAAGTTAACCTTTTTTTAACAGTTTGGTACCCAATATATTGGTACTCTAGCTCGTATTCTCCTTCGGGAATTGAAAGAGAGTAATAACCGTAGCTGTTTGTTGTTGCGCCTACACTCAGAGAAGGAATCACGATATTTACACCGATTAATTCTTCGCCATTGGAGGCATCGCGGATGTAACCGCTTATGGTATATTTGTTTTGCGCAAAAAGGCCCAGGGGTAATAGAAATAATAGTAAAAAGTTTCTCATCACGATGAAAAATCTAAAGGTGGGTAGCAGGCCCAGGGTTATTGGTTTCCGAAATGACACTCTAACAGCGTGGCTCGGAAATTGACAGCAAATATCTCGAAAAGTTCATGATGGCATGACCAATTTGTAGTCATGTAATGTTAAGAAACGATTAATGAAAGTAATACTGATGATCAATAAATTAAAGTATCTCCTGTTAGGAGGGATGGTTGCAGTGGCTGTGGGGTTTTATATCCCGAAAGAAACTGAGGCCTCAAAAAAGGATCAGGTAATAATGAACCTGATTTATAGCGTGCTTAATCAATCTCATTTTTCGCCACCTGAAATAAATGACGATTTCTCCGAGAAGGTGTATGACCACTTCATTGAAAACCTGGATTTCAGTAAGCGCTTCTTTTTAAAAGAGGATATGGAAACCCTGAAGCCGTATCGCCATAAAATTGATGATGAGATTAAAACCTCGGATTTTAAATTTTTTGATGCGGCCTATGAGGTGTACAATAACAGGTTTAGCCAATCTAAAAAGTACTACGAGGAAATACTGGATAAGCCTTTTGACTTTACCACTAAGGAAAGTTTTGAAACCGATGAGGAAAAACTGCCTTTTGCAAAAAATGAAGCTGAGCTAAAAGACAGATGGAGACTTTACCTGAAACAACGTGTGCTTTCGCGTGTGGAAGACAGAATGCACGATCAGGAGGAAGCCATCGAAAAGAAGGATACTTCCGTTACCATAAAGACCTTTGCAGAGATTGAAGCCGATGCCCGTAAGGATGAATTAGAGCTGCACGAAGACTGGTTTAAGACCCTTGAAGACATGGAGCGTATTGACTGGGTGGGGATGTACATGAACTCCATCACTGGGATTTATGATCCACACACACAGTACTTCCCGCCAGAGCGTAAAGAGGATTTTGAAATCCAAATGACCGGACAGTTGGAAGGTATTGGAGCGCAGCTTTCGCAGAAGGGCGATTATGTTACCATTTCTAAAATTATTACTGGCAGTGCTTGTTGGAAGCAGGGCGACCTGGAAGTGGGAGACAAAATCCTTAAAGTGCAACAGGCAGATGAAAAGGCCGATGAGGCTATAAACGCGGTGGGCATGAGTGTGCGTAAGTTGGTGAAATACATCCGTGGGCCTAAGGGCACCGAAGTTCGCCTAACTGTTCAAAAGATTGACGGTTCTAAAATGGTAATCCCCATTATTAGGGATGTAGTGGAGCTGGAAGCCACTTTTGCCAAATCGGCTGTGTTGGGCGAGGGGGATAATAAAATAGGATACATCCGCCTGCCTAAGTTTTATGTGGATTTTTATGGCGATGCCAACCACAATTGCGCGGAAGATGTAAAGGCCGAAATTGAGAAACTGAAAAAAGAGAATGTAAACGGAATTATACTGGACATCCGTAATAACGGTGGAGGAACACTTCAAGGTGTAATTGATATTGTTGGACTGTTTATTAAGGATGGTCCCGTGGTACAGGTAAAAGCACCAGGCAAGTCTCCACAAGTGCTTAAGGACAGTGATCCAAAAGTGTATTACGATGGTCCGTTGGTGGTAATGGTAAATCAGTTCAGCGCTTCAGCTTCTGAGATTTTTGCTGCTGCCATTCAGGATTATAAGCGGGGAGTGATTATCGGTAGTAAATCTACTTTCGGTAAAGGAACCGTTCAGAACATTTTGGATATGGATCGTGCCGTGAACTTCACTTACAATGATGTGAAGCCACTTGGCGCACTGAAATTGACCATCCAGAAGTACTACCGTATAAACGGTGGAACTCCACAGTTGAAAGGTGTAAATCCTGAAATTGTATTGCCGGATAACTACAACTACATTGAGTTTGGCGAGAAGGAAGAGGAGTTTGCCTTGCCTTATGATGAAATACCAACGGCTAAGTACAATGTTTGGACTAAGGGCGTGGATTCGTACTCAGCCGCCATTAGCAACAGCAATCAGCGTGTAAAGCAAAGTGAAAAATTTGCCCTGATTGATGAATATGCCAAGTGGTTGAAAGACGAAAGGGAGAATACTAAAGTGAGCCTTAATTACGAGGAGTATAAAAAGGATCAGGATGATTTCCGCGAGAAGTCTAAGAAGTATGACAATATGCGCAAAAGCGATGTGGAAATTGTGGTAACCGCCAGCGCCACAGATGATGAAAAGTGGAATGCCAGCGAAGAAAAACAAAAGGAGCGCGACCAGTGGTTTAAAGGTTTGCGTACCGATATCTACTTGCACGAGGCCTTTGAAGTGGCTGGCGACTTAAACTAAAATCAGGTTTGGCGAAACAGTCGGTTTTTAAACAACTTATAAAAGATCCATTAGGAGCAGGGGGAATGTTTATCATTCTCCTTGCTTTTTTTGTGGCCATTTTCGCCTATCTCATTATACCGGATCATACGCCCAATGCCAATGAAATGAACCTGCCCTTAGCGGGAAAGAAACCTGGCTTTGAGGTGAAGATGCTACGCCTGAAAAAGGATAACCCACCGCAGGTAAGTTTTTGGGAGCGCCTTATTTCAGGAGATGAAAAACCCTTTAGGGAGATTCCAATCCAGTCCTATACCGAAGTAGAGGGCAAAGTGGTTTACACCGATTTTGTAGGTGAGGGCAGTGAGGGAGTGGAAAAGAATATTTCAAAAGAGGAGTTGGCCATGGAGCCTTATATGGTAACTAACACTTATTACTTAGGTACCGATAAATATGGCCGCGACTTGCTCAGTCGCCTTTTGCTTGGCGCGAGGATTTCTTTTTCCGTGGGATTTATATCCGTATTTATTTCACTGCTTATCGGCATCCCTATGGGGGCTATTGCCGGATATTATGGCGGTGTGATTGATAAAATTGTAATGTGGTTTATCAACGTGGTTTGGTCTATCCCAACCCTGTTGATGGTAATAGCCATTACACTGGCCTTGGGTAAAGGCTTTTGGCAAGTGTTTATTGCCGTAGGCTTTACCATGTGGGTGGAAGTAGCCCGTGTGGTGCGCGGGCAAATACTTTCTGTAAAGGAAAAGGAATACATACAAGCTGCTCATGTATTAGGCTTCAGCGATTTCAGAATCATCTTCAAACACATACTACCTAATGTGTTGGCACCTGTAATTGTAATCTCAGCTGCCAACTTTGCAGCCGCCATTCTTATAGAAAGCGGACTTAGCTTTTTAGGGATTGGCGCCCAGCCACCCATGCCCAGTTGGGGTGGAATGATAAAAGACCATTACGCCTACCTCATTGTAGATAAAGCTTATCTGGCTATTGCTCCTGGTATGGCCATTATGGTTTTAGTGCTGGCTTTTATGATGTTGGGTAATTCGTTAAGGGATGCGCTGGATGTGAGGAAGGTGTAGTGTAATAAAATCATAATCTTCTGAAATTTTGATCTAATGAGGTTTTCTATTTTAGTTTTCGTACTACTTTTTTCGCTGGGAACAAGTGCTCAAAAATTTTCTTGTGATGCAGAATTCTTTTACATCAACAAGGACACTTTTGATATTGAAAAGGATCGATCAAAACAAGACAGCCTGTATTCGTTCAGCCTGATATCTGAAGCTATTGATTTGAAGTTCAAAAAGAAAAGGGAGAGTCCGAAAAGTGATTATTTTAATGGGATATCTTGCTGTGGGATTACTCTTCGTTTAGGGCCTTATCATTGGCGTCATAATCGGGATCCTCAGGTATTGGCAGTTGTTGTTGACCTTGATGTTTACAAAGACAGTATTATGTTTTTAGGCCACCCTATTTATGGTGGACTGAAATTCGATGATATAAGTATAAGCGAATTTTTCAAGCCCTATGTTACTTCATCCAGTATGGATCAGACTCCGCCTGGCAAAGGATGGTTAACTATAGACAAGTATCATTATAGCCTATATATGACTTTTAATGCCCAAGACGAAATTGAAAGTCTCAAGATTGGTTGGTATTAAAGGCCTTTATCAGCGTAGGCCCCTCACTGGTGAAAGCCTCCCGCTTGTGTCGTAAAGTCGTTAATGTTCAGAAAATGAACACATTTTAGCTATATGTTCAGATTTTTGAAAATATTGGACAAATGGCTGATGAATATAAAAATTCATCACCACCCTAAACCCATCAGGACTCACACTTAAATCACTTACCAAATTATAGAGTCCTTTTTTGCCATGGTTTTGATGCACAAAGTACATTACCAAATCAAAGGCAAATAAAAACCCGCCCTGCATTATTATTGATTTTCCAAAACCCGCCAATTGATCCGAACGCTTTTCATCACCAGTGTTTTTAGAGCGTTCCATCAGGTAGGCTCCCGTGGCCATGTAACCAATGTCCAGTCCGGCATTGAAGAGGAAAATCCGTTTCATGCTTTCCAATTCGCGGGCACTTTCTAAAACGCTGAGGCTTGTGGCGGCATCTCTAGAGCCGAGGTAGCCCGCTCCCGCCAAGGCAAGGTTTATGGCGCCCCACCCAATATTCATTTGGTGAAAGGCTTTGTTCTCGCCAGTGTTGTTGAATACTGCAACACCAGAATAAGCCAGGTTTCCAATGGCCCAGGCACCTAATACGGTCATTCCCGTTTGGTTAATCTTAAGCCTTTTGGTATTGAATTCGTCAGTATTGAAGCTTTGAGCGCTAATAAGCAGAGGAAAGAAAAACAGGAGGAAAAGTAAGTTTAGGTTTTTGGGCATGACAAGATTTTGATAATAATAAGGATTTGCCTGAGTAAAATGTTTTAAAGGATGGATCGCCCACCGAAAGGCCAAAGTGGTGTTATTAGCTCCGAAGGGGTTACATATATTAGCGAGGAGGTAACGCCCCTCGCAATTACACGAAGTTAAAAGAACGAATTTCAGCCCTGAAAGGGTGTGATGCCAAATCAAATATCCTGATGGAAAGCCTATTTCTCGGAGAGTCCAAGTGGTTAATGAAACTTTTGAAAATATATCGCCCCTTCAAGGCTTCCCCCTATCTACCCTTGGTTATAACATCCCGCTGCACGGGATGTTGATGTCTTTAGCCCTTTCAGGGCTGGAGCCACCTATGGGTCGACCAATTAGAAAATCAACAAAACGGTATTTACTTAATAGACATGTTTTAAACAACCAAAAGAGATGGTGATGCTATTTGCCCCGAAGGGGTTATATATATTAGCGAGGAGGCAACGCCCCTCGCAATTACACGAAGTTAAAAGAATGAGTTTAAGCCCTGAAAGGGTATGATATTAAATCAAATATCCTGATGGAAAGCCTATTTCTTGGAGAGGCCAAGAGGTTAATTAACTTTTGAAAATATATCGCCCTTTCAGGGTTTCCCTCTAACTATCCCTGATGATAACAAGCCGCTGTACGGGATGTTGATGTATTTAGCCCTTTCAGGGCTGGAGCCACCTATGGGTCGACCAATTGGAAAACCAAAAAAAGGTGTTTACTTAATAGACATGTTTTAAACAACCAAAAGAGATAGTGATGCTATTAGCCCCGAAGGGGTTACATATATTAGCGAGGTGGCAACGCCCCTCGCAATTACACGAAGTTAAAAGAACGAATTTCAGCCCTGAAAGGGTGTGTTGCCAAATCAAATGACCTGCTGGAAAACCTATTTCATAGAGAGGGCAAGAGGTTAATTAACTTTTGAAAATATATCGCCCTTTCAGGGTTTCCCTCTAACTA
>CAXBJE010000123.1:0-8403 GCA_963975525.1 uncultured Owenweeksia sp.
AAAAATGCCGCGGTTATTCTTGAAGTTGGTGATTTCCATCAAGCGCTTACTACTATTAGGCAAACAGAAATATACTCCGCTATTGACAGCCTGCCCTTTGTTTTAGATTTCGTTAAAAACATAAAATCGCTTACCTCTGATTTTGCTCAGGATAGCCTGGTTAGGTATTCCAAAAAACATCCCATGCTAATGGTGGCCGCCCTTAGCGGAGCAGAAAAATATAGTTTACTGTTTATTACCGCCAGCGATGAAGGGTTCGAAAAATCTTTTAGCGCTAAGCTGGCCAAAGATTATCAGGTTAAAAAGAAGACCTATTCTGAGGCTGAAATATTCCACTTTTACAAAGAAGATAAAAGCAAAAACTACTACATAAGCTCCTTTAGAGGTTTATTGATTTTTAGCACCAATGCCAATTTGGTTGAAGAAAGCATCAGGCAACTTAATAGTGAGTTTAACATAAAAGAGGATGTTGGTTTTCAAAAGCTTTATGAAACAGCCAACCGAAAAGATTTGGCTAACCTATACCTCAACCTTGCTGAATTACCCGGGCTCACCAAAAAAATTCTTCCATTGGCAAATGCAGAGTACCTGAGCCGAATGGGCAACTGGGTGGAAATAGACATCAACCTGGAAAGTGGTGAACTTATAATGAGCGGGCTGGCCCTTCTGCCAGAAAATCAGGCCTGGTATCCACAGGCTTTCCAAGGAATATCTGCCCAAGCCACCCGTGGGCAGGAAATTGTGCCGGTAAGTGCCGGAATCTGGATTTCGCACACATTTGAAAATGCCGAGCAATATCATCGTAATTACCTTGACTTTTTAGAGCGAGCCGGCCGCTTGCGCAAGCACGAGCAGTTGGTGGAAAAACTGGGTTTTGATGCCAACCAGTATTTACTGAACTGGGTAGATACAGAGTTTGGAATTTTTGGCTCAGCCGGAAAAACTGAGCAGGACAATTATGTGGCTTACTTTAGCTTTCGCTCAGAAGAGGATACCCGCAAAGCACTTGACGAATTGGCCAACCCAGATTTTATTGAGGGCTACCGTGGTGTTATCATCAAAAAAATGACGGCCGAAAATGCCCTGCCTCGCTTTTATGGAAACCTATTTAAAGAGTTTCACTACCCCTACTATACCATTACCAATGGGTTTGCGCTTTTCAGCGAAAGCTTACCTCAACTTAAAGGTGTAATTAATGATGTGCTCTCAAGCAAAACCTTAAGTCAGGACAAAGACTTTATTGAGTTTAACGACAACTTTCCCGGCAAGGCACATATAAAAGTGGTGGCCTCCAACCCCGGGTTTTTACCTATGCTGGCCAATGCCCTTGAGGGCAGCAACGCAAAAGCTATAGAAAAGCACAGCGATGAACTTAATAACTTCCGCTGGGCCGGGCTGCAGATGAATATAGATGGCGATAAGGCTTTTACCAGCTTTTACGTAAAACATAGCGTGGTACAAAAGGAAAAAGTAAGTCGCCAATGGAGTACCCAGCTCGAAAGTCAGGCGGCCAACGTGCCTCAGTTTATTAAGAATTATGTAAACAACAAATACGACATCGCCATACAGGACAAGGATCACAGGCTGTATTTGCTGGACTACAACGGTAAAATCCTTTGGACTAAAATGCTGGATGGGCCAATAATGGGCAACATCACGCAAGTAGACTTATTTAAAAATAATAAGCTACAAATGGCGCTAAACACCCCGGGCAAGCTCTACATTATTGACCGCCTTGGCAGGGATCTAGAAAATTTTCCGGTTACGTTTAAAGAGTCTGCAACAGCACCTGTTGGCGTGCTGAACTACGATAATGCTCGCAACTATCGTTTTATCATTCCTTCCGGGAAGGATCTTTTGAATTATGACCTTAGTGGGAAACCTGTAAAGGGCTGGAAGTTTAAAAAGACGGGAAGTGCCATTATTACTAAGCCGCAGCATTTTGCCGTAAAAGGCAAGGACCTTATTGTGATTGAAACTGAAGACGGAAACCTTTATCAGCTAAACCGTGCCGGTGAAACGCGTTTTAAAACCATAGAAGGTTTGCCCAAACTGCGAATTCCGTTTTACCTAAAAGAAGGAGAAAGCCTGGCCCAATCAGAAATGATAACTATTGCCGATGATGGTAAACTATACTCCTTTAGGCCGGGAGGTACGGATGACAAAATCTTTTTGGATGAGGAACATCCTGCAAAGGAGTTTTTGTTTTTTGACAACAAATACATCTTTAGCAGTGATGACAAGCTTTTTGTAAAAAGCAACGACAAACCCTGGGTGGGCCAGATGGATGGAGACATTTCCACTAAACCAAAGGCCATGATTTTTAGGGGAGATTTTTATGCAGGTGCTTTTAGCAAAAATGCTGAAGAAATAAGGCTTTACACCAAGAATGGCGACTTAATTGAGGGCTTCCCTGTCTTTGCTCAGGGTCCGTTTGACATGGGCTCGCTGCGTTCTGACTCTTCCATCAACATAGTTACCTCTAGCGAAGATGGTACTGTGATTTGCTATCGAGTAAATTGAAAATTATCATGCTTTAGAGAAGCACCACCCCAGCGGGGTGGAATGTTAATAGCCCAGCCTTTAGGCTGGGTTTAGGATAGCTCAAATGATTTTGAATTTTTGGCGGGGTTTTCCACTTTCCACAAACCACATTGGAAAACCATGACAAAAATTAAGTCGAAATCGTTTCTAAACAATTTACCACCTTGTGAGTGTTTAATCAGACTTGAAACGCCCAACTATGAACCCACAAAAGAAAAATACTCTTAGCCAAGCCCTCCTTATTATCTGTTTGGCTCCACTTCTTGCTATTACTGCCTGGTGGGGTTTTCAGGTATATACCCAATCCAATGAGCGCTCCGATATTAAGGACGATTACATGGAGGCCAACAGCATTATGCACGGCATCTTCTCCGTAAACAACTGGCGCGAGGAGTTTAAAAACATCATCAGCACCCAAATTGAGGAATTTGACCTAACCAAAAGCCAGGACAGCATTTTAAGGGTGCAGGTAAACTCACTGCTCAATAGTATGATAACCGAGGCCAAAAGCCAGGTGCAGGAAGACAACCGCACTATAGGTAAAAAAATACGCAGGTGGGCTATTAACACTGTGGTGGATTGGGAAAACTTGAGAGGTAGCGTCCCTGGTTTTACGGAATCTATTGTTGAAGATCTTACAAGTGAAGAAAGTAAAGAGCGGCTTAAAATATTTGCCTTAGATAAGTTTAATGAGTATGCTGACCAGATTTATGATGATACACTTACCGCATACCTTCAAAATATCTACACAAAGTATGATTTGGAAAACCAGACAGCCTTTAACGATTATGTGGTGGAGAAAACCGATGCCATGGAAGCTGATGTAAACAGACTTGCTTTTTACATACTTGGTGTTGTAGCATTCTTTCTGTTGTTATGGGCATTGGCCTATAAGTTCCCCGACCTGCGTAAGCCGCTGTTTTTTATGTCGGTGCTTTTAGCGCTAATAGTTCTTATCACTGGCCTCGCCAGCCCTATGATTGAGATTGATGCCCGCATAAACAAAGTGGATTTTGTTCTGCTTGGCGAACACATCTATTTTGATAATCAAATGATTTTCTATCGTAGCAAAAGTATCCTACAAGTAGTTTCGTTGTTGTTTCAGTCTTCGCGGATAGACTCCAAGATGGTAGGTTTCCTTGTACTGGCTTTCAGCGTAATACTGCCCATTTCCAAACTAATTTCTACCCAAATTTACTTACTTGGCAAAGGTGGCTTGCGCAAAAACAAAATCATACAGTGGTTAGCTTTTAAATCAGGTAAATGGAGTATGGCCGATGTAATGGTGGTGGCCATATTTATGAGTTATGTAAGCTTTGATGGAATCCTTGATCACCAGCTGGAATATGCACAGGTAGAAACGGAAACATTAACCTCATTTGCCACCAACCTTACCTCATTACAACCTGGGTTTATGCTCTTTTTAACCTATGTTTTATTTGGCTTAATACTGGCTGCTATTTTGGGTAAGATTAGCCCGAAGCCAGAACCTTCTTAACCAAAACATTGCTATTGGTAAAATGATACCACAAAAAAACCGCCCCTCAGAATTATTCTGAAGGGCGGTTGTGATTAGGGGAAAACTGAAACTATTGTTTCACAATTTTCTGAGTGTGAGTTTCACCTTGTTGATTTACCTTTAGATAGTAAACCCCGGCTGGCAGTTCCGAAATATTCATTTCTACCAATTCCGTTTCGGCATTAAAGTTTGGCATGTACACCGCAAAGTCTCCGGTTGTTGGGTTTGGATAAACCTCAAACGCTGATTGAACAACTGGAGTAGCATTAACCTCTGCTGATTTTGGAATAATTCCACAACCTGTAAGATCCATGCGCATTGAGAAGCCTCCTTTGTCAGTTACCTTTCCAAGGTTACGCACCACAACTATTAGCTCATTGGCTCCCACCTGGAATATTGAACTCATAGCAGCTCCTGTAGTAAAGTCATAAGCATCACCACCTAAGTAGCCATTGTCAACACTTCCTGCTCCATAAAAACGAGCATCGTGATGTGGGTTACGGTAGTTACTTCTACCCATTCCGGCAATTCGGGCTACCAACGCACCATTAACATAAATCTCAGCCTGATCATCAACATTCATTCTAAAACGGGCCTCAATACCAGCAGTTGTGGTAAGGTTAAACGTTTTACGGAAGTAGGTAATGCTATGTCCTGTAGTTATTGGGTCTGCACCACCAACTGGTGTAACATGTGCCCATGGGAAGGGTTGGCCAACATCTACAGGATCAGTAAACGTACCGGCTGCAGGTAACACGCCATTTACTCCCATCCATAAACCGCTAAGGTTTGTTGGGGTAACAGTAGTACTCTTAGCCCAGCTACCATCTGATAAGCAGGTAAGGTCGCAATTACCAATACCTACTGTAGAAGCCGTAATTTTTACGCTAATAGAATCTTTACAATTTGGAGCACCCAAGTCTGTAACAACCACCTTGTAAGTACCAGAATCTGTTAAACCTGATATATCCTGAGTTGCTGCTGCGAAGGCATTAGGTCCGGTCCATGAGTAAGTAAGGGCCCCCATGGCTCCAACCACGGTAAGGTCTATGGAACCTGGGTTTGCATTCACAATATTAACCTGAGTTGTGCTTAAACTAATAGCGCAAGGGGTGGTTGAGGCCGTAATGTTCACCTCCAATGAATCCTTACAATTCGAAAAATATGGGTCAGTTACAACAACCTTATAGGTTCCTGAATCTGCAAGACCTGATAAATCCTGCGTAGCTGCATTGTAGCCATTGGGGCCGGTCCACGCATAGGTTGGGGGATCAACATTACCACTTACGGTTAGGTTGATGGAACCCGGATTGGCGTTAAGTATATTTACCTGAGTTGCACTAAGCACTAATGAACATGGCAGAATCCGCACCACTCCACTTGCATTTAGCCCTCCTGTTGCGGCACTCACCGTATCCAATCCGGCATTAGCAGCATAATAACAGAAAGTTGCAACACCATTGGTGTCAGTAAAAATAAATCCTGACATTGGGTTCACTCCTTTTAACACAAAATCAACGCGAATACCTGGCAATGGATTATTGGCGCTATCCAGAACTGTTGCTTGTACCACACAAACTGTATCACCTTGTGGAGCCAAACCAGTAGCTAATGATAAACTTAAGCTATCTGCAGAAGCAACTTCTGATAATGATTGTCCTCCGGGATAACCGTAAGAATCAGCATTTCCATAACCATAACTGTGTACACCAACGGGAGCAGTGCTATTAATTGTATGAGACCCTAAAGCCACCTGTTTTGTAGTTCCTGAAAAGCCCGAAGACCCGATCGGATTAAAATCAACAGCAGGAATTAGAACTCCATCCAACAATACGGTTCCTGTGGCTCCATTGGGGGCAATAATATTTAAGAAATGATCTGTAATTACTGCATTGGATGGAGTGGCCACAGTATAGGCACCTAGATACTGCTCAAAGGGTGGAATTAGCATCATAAATGGATCTGAAAGAACATTATCCCACTGCTGACCATGACAATACTGCGCAACTAAAACAGGTTTAGTGGCTTCAAATACTACTTCCGTAGAATCAATAACTTCATAAAACTGCCCCTTATTTATGGTAGCAACAATGTTCCCGTCTTTCAAAACAATGGTATTGTCTTCTGAGGCTAAAACTCTAAATGTTGACCCTTGCTTTCTGGCTAAGGCCAATGCCACAAAACTTTTACCCCAAGTACTGATTGGCGGAATTTGTTCCACAATAATATCGCAGGCAAAAAATCCTGTAGGAATATTTACGCAATTACTGCCGCCATATACAGATATCTTTTTATCTGAACTGATAATAGTTCCACTTACATCTCTTGTGCTACCTGAGGCTCTCACTTGGTAAACCTCACCTTTATTTAAGGCTATTACATAGGGTACACCTAATACTCTTGCCCCTTGGCTAAAACTTGGAGTAATAGTAACGGTTGTATTATTTTCAGTGGCAACTATAGTCATTTGGCTTGCCCTGATGTTACCTTGATATCCTAATGCGATGTACTCCTTTCCTAAAATATCAAGTGGTAGACCTAAATAGGCATCCGTTGAATTTGACCTGATATTTACACCATAAACAGTTATTTCATCAAGAGATGTAATCCGTATTCCTTGATTAGATACGCCATCTACTGTGGTAACCTGTGCTGCGTTCGTAATTGGTATGTTCGTAATTGCACCTGGAGTAACACTAAATGTGTCTGACAATCCAAGGCCTGGTATTTCCCACATCCCAGTAGTAGCCACATCTCCACTTACCGAAAAGTTAACCGTTCCTGATAAATCGATATTACCAGGAAATGCTAACCAAAATTCTGTTCCCTTACTGTCAAGTTGCTGTGCAGAAAGGCCACATGTACTAAATATTAAAACAGCAACAGCTAATAATTTTTGTATTCTATTTTTCATGGCTTACAGATTCTAAGGTTAGTAGTTTGAAATCAAGTTGAGAGAAGTTTTCTGGAACTCCATCAATAGCAATGGCCATAAGACCGAGGTTTGCTTCTCCACCATCACAAGTACCAATGGCACTTCCTGATTCCGCAATTTTAATCGCGCTTTTTGTACCCATAGATGTTGGGTCGTTCAAGACATTTACCGAATAGCCAACCAAATAAGAGTTAGTTTTACTATAATTCTCCACTTTTAAGAGATAAACAGGGAAGTTACCTTCTCCACAAGTGCTTATCCGGGCATAAGCTTTTACATCGCCTTTTTCGGCAATTAATGTCCAGCCTTCTTCAGAGCTGGCTTCAACCGGGCTTCCGGCAAATGATGTCAACGGACTTCCAAGAAAAATCCCTGAAAGAAACATGGCACCAATCAGTCCTTTTATGGACATTTTCAGTTTGTTTTTGATTTTCATCGTTTTGTAATTAGGTTAATAATAAAATAGGTGAGGTTTAAATTCCGACCTCAAACGGAAGACTCAAGCTCACACAGAGAATCACCACCAATACAAAGCATCAGATGATGAATCAAAAAAAATAAGCCGTAAATCTTAAAGGGAGGTTGAAGTGAAGTTTGTTAGCATGCGTTTTAGGTTAAAGTTCGATTTTCTATTACTCTAAGGACTTGATTTTTGGCTGGTTGTTAGTCAAAAGTAGTGGAATTTGTCACCCATATTAATCCAAAATAGCAACTACGCTTTAAAATACGTCATTTGCCCAATCGGCTGCGTAGTTGGTAAAACCGGTAACTTTCCAAAGGTTCTTCTGAACTATTTGAGGTGATAATCGCTTATCTTTCCAATCATGTATTTGAGCAATCAAAAGCCAGAAGCAAAACCCATTTTTACAATTAATCTAATAGTTGGCTAACCACCTTTGAGCAGTCTCAAAAAAATCCTTTTTAAAATCGGCAAATGGCTGGGCATCATCCTATTGGTGCTGATTGGGCTATTTGTGGCCATTGTGCTGCTCATCCGTACCGAATGGGGCCAAAACAGGATTGTGGGTTATGCCACCAACTTTGTTTCTGACAAAACAAACACCCGGGTAGATATAGAGCGCATTTTCATCACCTTTACAGGAAATGTGCAGATTGAGGGAGTTTACCTTGAGGACCAACAGCAAGACACTTTGGTGTATTTCCGTAGCCTTGAAGCCGGAGTTGGTTTTAAATCGCTACTAAACAACCACATTGCGATTGGCCGAATTGATTTGGACGGGTTACGTGCCAACGTTAGCCGAAGCGCAGACAGTACTTTCAATTTTGATTTTATTATTGATGCTTTTGCATCATCAGATACAGCAACTACCGAAGAGACTGTGGATACTACAACCAGCCCTCCGCCCACTATTTCCATTGGCCCTGTAAACCTTACAGGAATCAG
>CAXBJE010000124.1:0-8392 GCA_963975525.1 uncultured Owenweeksia sp.
CCTTTGGAAAAAGCTGGAGGAAAACCTCGATACCATTAATGGGGTTGACAACATCCTTTCGCCCATAAGTGCCTACAACCTTGTTCGCAACGATAGCACAGGCAAACTGGAGGTAGTTTCCTTTAATGATGACTTTAACGCCTCCAGTGCCGATAGCCTTGGCAGGCTTTATCGCTCCCTTCCATTTTATAAAGGCTTGCTTTACAGTAAGGATGGCAAATCACCACTTATGCTGGTACAGATAAGCAATGACAATCTGTACAACAAGAGTATCATCCGCATAATAGAAACCGTAAAGAAGGTAGTAGCCGATTTTGAAAAAGAATCGGGTTATGTGGTGCATACAAGTGGCCTGCCCTACATCCGGATGGCCAATACCAAAAAAATCAGTCAGGAGCTTTTTATCAATATTGCGCTTTCCCTGGGAGTTACCACCCTAATTATGTTCCTGTTTTTACGCAGTATAAGAGCAACCTTAATAAGTATGCTGGTAGTTATACTGGGCGTATGCTGGTCATTCGGGCTTATAGCAAGTTTTGGTTTTCAAATCTCTATGCTCAGTGCACTAATCCCTTCTCTTATAATTGTGATAGGTGTCCCCAATTGTATTTTCCTCATCAATAAATACCACGCGGAATACAAGGGCCATAAAAACAAAATACTGGCTGTACAGCGCGTAATCCGCAAAATTGGCGCAGCCACACTTCTTACCAACACCACTACAGCCCTTGGTTTTGCGGCTTTTATCTTTACGGATAGTGTTATTTTAAGGGAGTTCGGAATTGTAGCCTCCATCAATATTATGATGGTTTTTGTAATCAGCATTATCATTATTCCTGTAGTGTACAGCTTTGGGCGCAAGCCCAAAAAACGCCACTACAGCCATCTTGAAAAACAATGGTTAAGTGGTTTTATTAATGGACTTACCCATCTGGTAAATCACTTTAGGGTGCAGGTTTATATTGCTGCCGCACTACTCAGCATTGTGGCCTTTTACGGTGCTACACTGGTTGAAACCACAGGAAACCTTACCGAGGAATTTAAAGAAACTGACCCCCTGCTAACCGACCTTAGATTTTTGGAAAGCAACTTTGGTGGCGCGGTGCCAGTAGAAATTGTAATTGATACCAAACGTGAGCGGGGCGCTCAAAAGCTTTCGGTAATTAAGAGGCTGAGTGAGTTGCAAGAGCGACTAAAGGAAATTCCTGAGTTATCACGTTCTATGAGTTTGGCGGATGGGGTAAAGTTTGCTAAGCAGGCTTATTATCGTGGTGATTCGTCATTTTACTCTGTTCCAACAAATCAGGAATCGAACTTCATTCTATCTTCCATACCCGAATCTAAAGGCGGACTGGATTTACTTAATGCTATGGTAGACAGTACCGGTCAAAGGGTACGTATAAGTGTTCAAGCCAAAGATTTACCTACCAAGGAAATTAGGAAACTACATGCCCAGGTGGAAGAACGGGTTTACGAAGTGTTTGACCCCGAGCGATATGGTGTAACCATTACAGGTGCATCCATGGTGTTTGTAAAGGGTACATCCTACCTCATCAAAAATCTTATTGTGAGTTTAATATTGGCGGTATGCGTTATTGCCATTATTATGACGCTGCTGTTCCGCTCATTCAAAATGGTGGTGGTTTCATTAATCCCAAACCTCTTCCCACTATTGATGACAGCAGGTATTATGGGCTATTTCAATATTCCGCTAAAGCCATCTACCATATTGGTATTCTCCATAGCTTTTGGTATTTCGGTAGATGATACTATTCACTTTTTGGCAAAATACAGGCAGGAGCTTCGTGCCAATGGCTGGAACATTGCCCAGGCCGTACTTACCTCCATCCGGGAAACCGGAGTAAGTATGTTCTATACTTCCATTGTACTATTCTTCGGTTTCATCACATTCGTTTCCTCAAGTTTTGGTGGCATTGTATCGCTGGGTATTTTGGTATCCGTTACGTTGGTAATTGCCATGTTAAGCAACCTCATCTTATTGCCAACCCTATTAATGTCGGTTGCCCGGAGAGACAGCAACACTGGCTTTAACAAGCCAATCATCAGCATCTATGCGGCTGACGAAGAAAATGAAGATGAGTTTACCGATGATGATGATGACGAATCAGAAGTCAATGAAAATCTAAACAAAGACCTATGAAAGGAATAATATTGGCCGGTGGATCCGGTACGCGCTTGCACCCACTTACCCTGGCGGTAAGTAAGCAGTTGATGCCTATCTATGATAAACCGATGATTTACTACCCGCTCAGCACACTAATGCAGGCGGGTATTAAAGATATCCTCATTATTTCCACACCTCATGATATGCCTCTTTTCCAAAAGCTTTTGGGCGATGGAAGCCGCATAGGATGTAACTTTCAATACACTATACAGCATGAGCCCAACGGACTTGCACAGGCTTTTGTGCTTGGCGAAGAGTTTATTGGTAATGATAGTGCTGCCCTTGTTTTAGGAGACAACATTTTTTACGGTACTGAAATGGAAGATTTGCTTAAAAACAGTAAAGATCCTAAAGGAGGTATTGTGTTTGCCTATCAGGTAAGCGACCCGCATCGCTATGGAGTGGTTGATTTTGACAAAAATCTGAAGGCACTTTCCATTGAGGAAAAACCTGAAAATCCAAAGTCCCGCTATGCTGTTCCCGGACTTTATTTTTATGATAATGACGTAGTGGAAATTGCCAAAAACCTGAAGCCTTCACCGCGTGGTGAATATGAAATTACCGATGTAAACAAAGAGTACCTGAAAAGAGGAACCCTTAAAGTTGGTATTTTGGATAGAGGTACCGCTTGGCTGGATACCGGCACCTTCCCAAGCCTAATGCAGGCGGGGCAGTTTGTACAGGTAATTGAAGAAAGGCAAGGCCTTAAAATTGGATGTATTGAGGAGATAGCTTACAAGCAAGGTTTTATTACGGCTGCTGAGCTGGAAGCCATTGCCGAGCCACTTGTTAAGAGCGGTTATGGTAAATACCTAATGCAGTTGTTGGAGGATTAGCCTCTTTAAAGGAATAACTACACCAATCTATTCACCTCGTGAACCGGCCTTCAAGTAAAAATTGTTCTGAATGATAATTTTACTTAGTGAGACCGGGTAGCTCTGAGGAACGAAGAGATCGCCCGGCCGAACTTAGAAAAATTGAAAGCAGGTTGATTTTTTCTTGTGAGCCTTGACTTTTTTGGTTCTTTTTGGGTCAAGCCAAAAACGAACAAAAGAAAATTCAACTTTTAAAGTTTTCGTTCAGATTGGCACCGGAGTTCGCAAAGACATTGACCTATTTGACCTATGCAAAAAATAGAATCCTACACTCGCCTTATTGAAAATACCCTTGCTCGCCAGGACTTCGACTCAGAACCAGCCGAGCTTTACGCCCCCATTAGTTATATACTATCCCTTGGCGGGAAGAGACTGAGACCAGCCATGGTTTTGGCGGCCTGCGACTTATACGATGGCGAGCTTAGTGATGCCATAATGCCTGCATTGGGTATTGAGGTTTTCCACAACTTCTCTCTCATTCACGATGATATTTTAGACAAGGCCCCACTAAGGCGCGGAAAAAAAACCGTACATGAAAAGTGGAACCACGACATTGCACTGCTCAGTGGCGATGCCATGCTTGTAAAGGCTTACCAATATATTGCAGCAGTTGAGAGCAGCATTCTTCCCCATGTAATGAAAGCTTTTTCAGCTACAGCAATGGAGGTTTGTGAAGGGCAGCAATATGACCTGAATTTTGAAAAACAGGATGCTGTAAGTCAGGAGGATTATATTGAAATGATACGCCTAAAGACCTCCGTACTTTTGGGCTGTGCCCTTAAAGTTGGAGCTTTAGTAGCAGGCGCTCCGATAAAGGAAGCCGATAAACTCTACAAGTTTGGGGTGAACATAGGCATCGCATTTCAAATTCAGGATGATATTTTGGATGCCTTTGGAAACCCAGAAAAATTTGGAAAAACACCTGGGGGCGATATTCTGAATGACAAGAAAACCATCCTGATGATTCATGCTAAGGAAAATGCTTCGTCAGAACAACTTGCCATGCTTTCTTCAAAGTATCCTTCCAATGATGAAAAGGTAAAGACTGTCCGTACACTCTTTACTGAGATTGGCTCTAAAGATTATGCTGTTGCCAAAATGGAGGCTTACTATCAAGAGGCCCTTAAGCATCTGGATGAATCTACCGGAAAGGCTGAAATAAAAAATGAATTGGCCAACTTTGCCCAATGGCTGATCAAGCGCGACATCTGATAACCTGGGACACCGTTTTTGGTGTGGAGAAATTCTCAGTTTCTCTTAAAGAAGCCTTTATCGCCCAGCTTGAAAAAGATCTTCAACACTCATTTGAAGAAGTTGATTCTGAAGACTTTTTTAAAGAAACGCTGGCTGTTATTAGCTATGCAGTGGAGCACAACAAACTCTCTGACTTTCTGTATAGAGTTGACCTTTCGGAAAACCAGGCCATGCGCTGTATGGAAAGTGCAGACCCCGTTTTATCTCTCACACAAGCCATTTTACAAAGGGTAGCACAAAAGGTGATTTTCAGAAGGCAGTATTCGGGCAGGTGATTACCCCCTAGTAGGGTTAAGAACAAAAAGATGGATATTTATGTCTTCCTAAATACCAAATCACAGCAATGAACGCCATCAACAAAATCAAGGAAAGCATTTTCAACTATTGGGAAACTTTTTTAGCCCATGTTCCCCAACTCATACTAGGGCTCATTATCCTCATTTTGGGTTTTATGATTTCGCGTTGGCTTAGTGCCGTATTTCAACGCAGGCTAAGCAAGCGGATGGAGGATCCATTATTGAGCAATTTTCTGTCGCGCATTTTAAAAGTGGTGCTAATTATTTTAGGAATAATGCTCGCCTTTAATGTGATGGGGCTTACAGGAATTGCCGCAGGTTTAATGGCTGGTGCAGGTGTTGGAGCCATTGTAATTGGCTTTGCTTTTCAGGATATCGGAGCCAACTTTATGGCTGGTGTAATTCTCGCTTTTAATCGTCCTTTCGGTATTGGTGATACCATTGAAATTGGTGGTGTAATGGGAAAGGTACTTAGTCTTAACCTCCGCACCACTCAAATAAAAACCTTTGATGGCAAGGATGTGTACATCCCAAACAACACCATTGTAAAGGAGGAGCTTATCAACTACACCAAGGATGGGCTGATACGGTTGGAGTTTACCGTGGGCATAGATTATGAAGATAATGTAGATGAGGCCTTATCCGTGATTTTAAAAGCCCTTAAAAAGATGGATAAAGTATTAAGTGGAGAGGGCAGGGAACCATTGGTGGTAATTAAAGAACTTGCCACGAGTACCATAAACCTTGATGTAAAATTTTGGGTGGAAACTTTTGATTATAAACAAGGCACTGTGGAACTTAGAAGTACCGTGATTTCCCAAGTGCTAAAAGACCTCGTAAGTTCAGGTGTTGGCCTTCCTGCAGACATCGTAGAACTCAAGCACTACAAAGGAAAAGGGTTTCCAATAAAGTTGCTGAACCCCAAACCATCAAAAGAAACGGGTGGTGAGGAATGACCAGAGGAACTAAAATTCTACAAGAAGAAACTAATTACCGGAAAAAACGGTGATCCATATGGAGATTCCGGGCCATGCAGCACATTATATCGCAGGCCAATCTGCGCAAAACCTTTTCTTCCAATTCGGCTTGAGTAGCCCGCTTCCAAAAACAAAACCGGGGTCCAGGTATTCTCCAGCTCGTAAGTTGTTGTTCCTGTAGAAACTGGAACCTTATGATTTAAATACTCCATTTGTAATCCGCCATAAAACTGTTCTGCAATAGTGTAATTGGCAAATGCCTTTGGGCCGTAAACAGTATTGGTAAAATCCCCAATTTTATTGCCGTTAAAATCGTACGCAGAAATTTTTGCGTATTGATAAATAAAACCTGGTCCGGCAACTAGCTTGTCGGTAAACTTATAACCCAGGCTTGGAGCCAAATAAATAAAGGTATAGCTGCCAAAACTCAAACTTACGTTTCCACCTATCACAACCTTATCCCACAAGCCGTCAGTGGGCGCAGCCGCAGGCCTTTGCTTTGTAGAAGTGCCTATCTTTGGCTGCTCAGTACTTTTATCATCTACAGCAGTAGTGTCCTGCTGATTTTCGGTACCATCCTTTTGCTTGGTTTTAAATCTATCCTGCACTTGTGCGGTAACACTTATAGTGCTTATAAATAATAGGATAACTAAAACTGAATATCTTTTCATGTTCATGATAACGCCAAATAAAACGCAAAGTTATCAAAGCGTTATTACAATTTTCGAACCTATCATAGAGATAGCCCTTAGGGTATGAATAAAGTATTAATTTAGCCGTCTATTTTATTCTACTGATCAAAATATCATGGATAGATTTTCCTTCCTCGGAGGAGTACACTCTACTTTCTTAGATGACCTTTACCAGAAGTATTTAAAGAGCCCCGATTCTGTTGAGCCAAGTTGGCGCGCGTTTTTTCAAGGTTATGATTTTGCCTTGGAAAGCTACGAGGAAGATGGTGAGCCAGGCCTTAATGGAGGTGCCGTAAATGATGCCTTTAGTCATGCCGAAATTGTTGAGGAAATCCGAAAGGAATTCAGAGTATTACAACTAATTGACGACTACCGTACCCGTGGGCATTTGTTTACTGAAACAAACCCGGTACGTACTCGCAGAAAATACAGCCCTACCCTTGATATTGAAAACTACGGCTTAACCGAAGCAGACCTTGATCTGCCATTTCAGGCAGCTAAGGAAATTGGCAGTGATAAGTCCGATAGCTTAAGAAACATTATTAGCCACCTTAAAACTGCCTATTGCCGCAGTATTGGTGTGGAGTATATGTATGTAAGAACTCCTGAAAAAATTAAATGGATTAAGGAGAAACTTACCTACAATCAAAACCTCCCAAACTTTACTACTGACGAGAAAAAACAGATACTTGGTAAACTGAACGAAGCTGTAGCTTTTGAAAACTTCCTAAACACCAAGTTTGTAGGTCAAAAGCGTTTCTCAATTGAGGGAGCAGAGTCTTTGATTCCGGCATTGGATATTGGTATAAAAAAGGCCGCAGACCTTGGTGTACGAGAGTTTGTGGTAGGTATGGCCCACCGTGGGCGTCTGAATGTACTTTCCAACATTTTTGGAAAAACACAGCGTGATATTTTTAGCGAATTTGAAGGCAAGGCCTTTACAGATGATGAATTTGATGGTGATGTAAAATATCACCTCGGATATACTACCGAGCGTGAGCTTGAAGATGGCACAAAGATCAAACTCAACATTTCGCCAAACCCATCTCACCTGGAAGCGGTGGATGCTGTTGTAGAAGGTATTGCCCGTGCCAAGATCAACATGGATCACGGCCAGGATGAAAGCAAGGTAATGCCCATCCTTATACATGGTGATGCTGCCATTGCCGCGCAGGGTATTGTGTATGAAGTGCTTCAAATGGAAAAATTGAACGGCTATCGCACTGGTGGTACTGTTCATGTTGTAATAAATAACCAGGTTGGTTTTACCACCAACTACCTTGATGCCCGCTCCAGTACTTATTGTACAGATATTGCAAAAGTGATTCTCGCTCCTGTTCTCCATGTAAATGGTGATGATGTGGAGGCCGCAGTACACGCCATGCAATTTGCCATGGAGTACCGCCAGCGCTATAATGCCGATGTATTTATTGACCTTTTGTGCTATCGGAAATATGGCCACAATGAGGGTGATGAACCTCGCTTTACGCAGCCATTACTATATAAGGCAATTGCAAAGCATAAAAACCCCAAGGAGATATATTCCGCTAAACTGGAAAGCGAAGGAGTAATTGGTGCCGCGTTTTTGGAAGGCTTAGAAAAGGATTTCCGCGAAATGCTGGAAATGAAATTTGATGAATCCAAAAAAATTGAGAAGAACACCATTACTCAGTTTATGGAAGATGAGTGGAAGGATTACAGACCCTCTCGTCCGGATGATTTTGAAAGTTCTATAGACACTTCTTTTGATAAGGAAAAGCTCCGTGAAATAGCAAAAACCATTACCACCTTACCAGAGGGTAAAAAATTCTTTAATAAGATAAAGCGCCTGGTTGCCCAGAGATGGGAAATGGTGGATGAAAAAAATTCAATGGATTGGGGTATGGTAGAGCTACTTGCCTACGGCTCCATTATTACTGATGGATTTAACGTTCGCGTAAGCGGAGAAGATACAGAGCGAGGTACCTTCTCTCATCGCCATGCGGTTATTAAGGTTGAAGATTCTGAGGAAGCCCACATCCTGTTAAATAACATTAAAGGCCGCGAAGGCCGCTTTGCCATTTACAACTCACTGCTTAGCGAGTATGGTGTATTAGGTTTTGATTATGGTTAT
>CAXBJE010000125.1:0-8381 GCA_963975525.1 uncultured Owenweeksia sp.
CGGTCTGTATCGGCTGTCTCCAAATAGGGGTCAAGTTCTATATTGGTCACTTTCTTTTTAAAGACGAATACCTTGGTAAACTCAGCTTCGTTACGAATCCAAATTTCTGCAGGCATACGCTGTACCTCCTTGGTACCATCCGCAAAGGTGAATTGCACTATTACCGGCATCACCAATCCGCCCACATTGCTGAATTTTATTTCATAAAAGTTGTAATTGCTACTAATAAGCTCGCGCTCTTCAGCGGTCATGTTTTTCAAAAATGCCTGGTACTCTTTGCGGTCGCTTTTAAACACTGCATGTTCGTCATTGGCATTATAGTAATCCTTCATTTCAGGCTGCTTGTCAACAACGGTGTTTCCTGTTAAAAGAGTGTCGTTTATAAGATCTCCTATAAAGCGGTTATCTCGCCTGTCAGCCTCTCTCTTTTCCGTGCTGGCCTTGTCCGGATCGGGGTTTTGTAATTTATAGTGTTGCACTTCATCCATGGAAATGTCTACGTGATAGGTGGTGTAAAACCAGCCTCTCCAAAACCAATCCAGGTCAGTTCCGGAGGCATCTTCCATAGTACGAAAAAAGTCGGCAGGCGTAGGGTGCTTAAACATCCATCGCTGGCAATATCGCTTAAAGGCATAATCAAAAAGCTCGCGGCCCATTACGGTTTCCCTTAAAATGTTGAGGGCTGTTGCCGGTTTCCCGTAAGCATTGTTTCCACGTTGAAGTATAGATTCTGAGTTGGTCATTACGGGCACCATTCCTTCCGGGTTGGATTTCATGTAATCCACAATTTTATAGGCTGGGCCCCTGCGTGATGGAAAATCCTTCTCCCATTCCACTTCCGCGAGGTACTCAACAAAAGAATTTAACCCCTCATCCATCCACGCCCACTGCCGCTCATCAGAGTTTACAATCATAGGGAAGTAGTTGTGTCCAACTTCATGAATAATTACTCCAATCATTCCATATTTGGTGCCTTTGGTGTAGGTGCCATCCGCCTCAGGGCGCCCACCATTAAAGCAAATCATGGGGTACTCCATGCCAATTCTATCAGTATGTACCGATATGGCCACAGGGTAGGGGTAGTCAAAAGTATATCTACTGTACACCTTTAGTGTGTGGGCAACCACTCTGGTGGAATAGCGCTCCCACAGCGGGTTTCCTTCTTTTGGGTAATAGCTCATGGCCATCACTGTGCGGTCGCCAAACTTTACGGCCATGGCATCCCAAATAAACTTACGTGAAGAGGCAAAGGCAAAATCGCGAACGTTTTCGGCCTTAAAATGCCAGGTCTTGGTTTGCTTTACTTTTTTTCCTTCAGCTTTTTTGGCTTCACTTTCTGTGATGATGAAAACCGGATCTTCAAAGCTGGTACGGGCTTTTTCCAATCTGTCCCGTTGTTCTTTGGTTAATACTTCGGTTGCATTTTGAAGCTCTCCTGTCGCGCCCAGCATGTGGTCGGCAGGTGTTGTGATTTTTACATCGTAATTACCAAATACCAGGGCAAACTCCCCCTGACCTAAAAACTGCTTGTGTTGCCAGCCTTCCACATCGTTGTAAACAGCCAGCCGTGGGAAAAACTGACCAATGGTATAGAGGTAATTATCCTCTTCAGGGAAGTACTCCAGGCCGCTGCGGCCACCATACTTTGCTCTTTCCTGTATGTTGTACCACCATTTTATTGCAAAGGTGAAAGACTCTCCTTTTAGAAGCGGCTTTTCCAGATTTATCCGCATCATGGTATTATTGATGAAAAAGGGAAGTTTTTCCCCTTTTTCATCTTTCACGTACTCAATTTTAAAACCTCCGTCAAAATCATAAAACAGATATTGTAAATCCTTGGCGGTCATTTTTCCCTTAATGGATCCGGTAGTTGATTTCTGGGCCATGCTGTTTTGGGCACGTATGTTTTGGTCTAGCTGTAGCCAGATGTACTCCAGGGGATCTGGAGAATTGTTGGTGTACACTACCGTTTCATCACCATGGATGCGTTGCTTTTCATCATCCAAAGTTATGTTCATGGTATAATTGGCCTGCTGCTGATAGTACCATGGCCCGGGCGCTCCGCTTCCCGTTCTGAAAACATTGGGTGTGAGTAACTCCTCGTTAAGTTGCTTGAATTTACTTTCGTTGGTGTATTGAGAAAACAGGGCAGTAGTTGAGCAAATGGCCAGAAGGGCCAGCATCCAATTCTTCATAAAAATGACGGTGAAAATTTTGTGTGGTGGGCGAATTTAAGGTTTAGCCATTGATTTTTTGAAAATTGGGCAATCCATCAAGTGGGTGCCATCCTTGGCTACATAGACTTAAAAAAAGATGGTGAGCGATGGTAACCTCAAACGTTACTATGTTTATAGAAAAGGTATGTGGTTGGGGATGCGACCCCATCGGGGTCGAACGGGTTTTACTTCATGGTTTCTCTATAAACATATAATCCCTCACGGGATTAAGAAAGCGAAGCTGACAAACAGAATTGATGAAGTTTATCTAAAAAGGCCAATTCTGAAAACAGAACAACACAGCCAAACCAAAGGCTGTTCCTGAAAAGAAAAGGTTCCAGGATTGACTTTTAGTGTTGAGCATCATCTGAAATATCACCATAAGGAGTAAAATGATGGCTACTATAAGTAGTTGCCCAAGCTCCACGCCAAGGTTAAAGGGGAGGAGTGCGCTCCAATACTTGGTTTCTCCCAGTGTAAGCATTCCATAATAGTTGGCAAAGCCTAAACCATGGATAAGTCCAAACACTCCGGCAATCCAAAATTTACTTTTCGATTTTTGATCTTGCCCGGCCTTAGTAAGGTTAAAAAGTGCCGTAACGCCTATGGTTACTGGAATAAGAAATTCAATAAGCTTCTTGTCAAATTTCACCAAATCAAAGGCGGAAAGGGTAAGCGTAAGCGAATGACCTATGGTAAAGAAGGTAACGGCCAGAATAATTTTGAGCCAGCTTTTGGGCTGGTAGACTGCTGTTAATGCCACTATAAAAATGATGTGATCCAAAGCTGCAGGATTCACAATGTGCTCGTAGCCTAATCTTAAATAAGTGTTGAATGCGCTCATAGTTTATTTATTGACAGCTATCAATCAAAATGTAGGGTGCGGGTTGGGTTGCTCTTCTCCAAAAAGGCAGATTCCACCTCTCCACCAACTTCAATATTTACAATGTTTGATTGATCATCAAACCTATCAAAAAAAAGGGTGTTGGTTATGGTTAGCTCTTTTACAGTGGGTTTTACAGGTACTTCCAAATAAACGAATACTATATCCTGTTCAATTTCCTTTCCGATGTATCGGAAGTTTAATTCCTTACCGTTTGCTTTTACCGAAAAATGGCCTAAAATGTAATTTGATATAAGCGTATCGGCCTGTGGGTGAACATTTGGTTTACCCAAGTTGAGTGCCTTGTTGGTGGAGGATTTTATCCCATCTTCCAGGTCATCCATAAATACTTTCATGTATAACTGTAGGGTTTCCGTTTTTGGGTTTAGCTCTCCATTGGTAATGGAAACATGGAAGTTATGTGCACCTACCGTGCCGCTCAAACTAAGGATAAGAGTTAGGAGAAAATTCAAAGCGAATTATTTTCAGCAAATGTACTTAAGGCAACCTAACCATTATCGGGGCTGTAATCTTCACACGGTTATATTTGCTGTAAACTTTAATACATGAAGAAGCTGGTTTTACTCCTACTATTACCTGTGGTGCTGTTTTCACAGAAGTATGAAAATGTGATGATATCTAAATCGTCACCTATGAGAAGAGGGATTTGCGAACCATCTATTTCTATAAACAAGGCCAATCGTGCCAATGTAACCGCAGGGGCTATTTTGGATAAGGTTTTTTACTCCAATGACAGTGGTAAAACCTGGACTGCTGATACCCTAAAATCCACCTATGGTGTATGGGGAGATCCTGTTTTAACTTCCGATTATGCGGGCAACCAATACTTTTTCCACCTCAGTGACCCAACAGGGGAAAATTGGAAGAGCGAAGAGATTTTGGACCGTATTGTTTGCCAAAGGAGTGAAGATGGAGGGAAAACCTGGAACAACGGATCATATATGGGATTGGCGCATCCAAAAGATCAGGATAAGCACTGGGTAACGGTGAACCCCAATACCAACGCTCTATACTGCACCTGGACTCAGTTTGACAAATATGGAAGTAAGGCCGAGGAAGACAAAAGCAATATTATGTTTTCTAAATCTGAAGATTTTGGAGATAGCTGGAGTGAGGCCATAGCAATTAGTCAGTACCCCGGAAATTGTTTGGATGATGATAAAACCACCGAGGGAGCAGTGCCAGCGGCCGGCCCTGATGGTGAAGTGTATGTGGCTTGGGGGTATAACGAAAAGATATATTTTGACAGAATTGATGCCGATGGAAATCATTTGGAAGAAGACATAATTATAGCCGACCAACCCGGTGGCTGGGATATAGATGTGCCCGGCCTACAACGTGCTAACGGTATGCCTGTAACGGTTTGTGATGTAAGCAATGGCCCAAACCGCGGAACCATTTATGTAAACTGGGTGGATGACCGTAATGGCAATTATGATGTTTGGTTAAGCAAAAGCACCGATAAGGGAAATAGCTGGAGCAAGCCGCAACGTATTAATGATGACAATACAAAGAGGGATCAATTTTTTACATGGATTGCTTGTGACCCCGTTACCGGACATCTTTACACCGTTTTTTATGACAGGAGGAACACCAAGGGCAATGAAACCGAAGTTTACATGGCGCACAGCACTGACGGAGGTAAAACCTGGAAAAACGAAAAAATCAGCGAAAAGTCATTTACCCCTAATGATGCAGTTTTCTTTGGTGATTATAATGACATTGATGCCTATGACGGTATGGTACGCCCCATTTGGACCAGGATGGAGAAGGATGGAAGTATGAGTATTTGGACAGCATTGATTGAAATAAAATAGCACGCTGATGACTCGGATTTAAACGGATAAATGAGGAGGTTAAATCAGCGATTATCTGCGCAATCAGCGTTATCCGCGTGCCAAAGAGAATTAATTAGAAAATCAGACAAACTACTACAAATTGGAATCAATGGAAATATTAATAGTCTCGACTTCAAAAATCCACGGTACAAGCTACATGGCTTACCTGCTTGATGAGGTTAAGGATTTTTTTACGGGAAAGAATGAGATATTGTTTATACCCTATGCCCGCCCGGGAGGTATAAGCTATGATGAATATACCACTATGCCCAGGGCAGCTTTTGAAGAAGTAGGCATAAAAGTCAGGGGGATTCATGAATATGATGATCCTGTAAACGCGGTAAAAGAAGCAAAAGGGATTTTTACCGGTGGTGGTAATACGTTTTTACTTCTTAAAACTCTTTATGATAATGGACTAATTGAACCTCTGCGCCAAGCGGTAAAAAGCGGGACACCCTATATGGGTAGCAGCGCTGGTAGTAATATTACCGGGCTAACCATTGGCACAAGCAATGATATGCCCATAGTTTACCCACCAAGTTTTGATGCCTTACAATTGGTTCCGTTCAATATTAATCCACATTATCTGGATCCTGACCCTAATTCTAAACATCAGGGGGAAACCCGTGAAATGAGAATTAATGAATTTCATTTTCAAAACACGCAGCCGGTAATTGGGCTTAGAGAAGGAAGTTGGTTGAAAGTGAAAAACAACACCATTGAGCTTAAAGGCGAATTAGATGCCCGGCTTTTTGAAAAGGGTAGAGAGCCCAGGGAGGTTGCTCCCGGAGATGTTTCTTTTCTCATAGGATAAACACACTTAATAAAGAAAATGCCCTTTTGGAAACTTCCAAAAGGGCATTTTTTATTGCGGGTTCAACCTTTTAGTAAACCATAATTTTCCTTAAAATGGTTTCCTTGCCGGATGTAACTTTTAAAGTATAAAGGCCGGTTGCCAATTGGCTCAAATCAAGATCAATAACTTCGTTTTTGCCCAGGGTTGCACGATTATCAACTACTAACATTTTCCCGTTAAGGTCAAATAGTTGAAGCTGTATACCAGCACCAGTGGCTACGTTTCTGGGTATTACCGATAAATTACCTGATGTAGGATTTGGGAAGGCCAGAACATCAAGGGCTTCGGTTATGGAAGTATTCTGAACCATAAATCCTGAGTTCTTTTTAATTCGGGCCGTGTCATAGTTCAAATCCATTCGGAATGACAAACCACCTAAGTCTCCACCACTTTTATTTCTAAGCACAATAATCAGCTCGTTTTGGCCTTGTACCAATATAGAGTCCAAAGGCATTTGATTAACGGTGTCAAAGATTTGACCTCCCTGATATCCGTTGATATACGTCCCGTTGCTGGTAATAAACAAGTCGTGTGGTACCCCTTTGTAGTTTTCGGGCAGACGATCTTGCTCACGAGCCAACCATTTACCATTGATGTATATTTCAATACCGTCATCCATGTAGCTACGGAATCGTGCCGTTCTACCTGAGTTTATAGATAGATCAAATGTGGTTCTATAATAAGAAATTGTACCCGGGGCCTTGATTACTGATGCACCAGTTACATTTTCCATGGTATGCCAGCGGTAAGGTTGCCCAAGTACAACTGGTAAACTAAAACTGGAGACTGGTGGTAGAATTCCGTTATTTCCCAACCATGGATATTGATCGGCACCAGCCAATGTAATGGATGTGCTTTGGCGCCAGCTTGTATCTGTAACTACGGTAACTGTATCAACAGTAGAAATGATATTTAAAACCCCCAATAAGTAGGTTACATCATAATTGTTGTTAATAAATGCAGCCGGCACTATGCTATGTGTTCCAACCTCTGTACCTGTAATCAGGTTAATGGGAGTCAGCGAAATTGTGGTGTCAGAACGTGTAGTATCGGTATCTTCCTCATCAATAATGGCAATAACCTCGGTGCTGTCTGTATTGGTAGATTGATTATTTACCAAGGGGTAGGCATTTACTAAAGGATATCCATTAATTAATGGATAGGCATTAACCAGCGGGTACCCATTTACTAAGGCCCGGCCTCTTACCAAAGCCTGGACATTTACCAGGGCTCTTGCATTTACGAGAGGCCTTGCATGAACCAGCGTTGCACTATCCGGATTTAGCTGATAATCATAAATATTTTTCATATCAACATCCACCACATTAGAAGTGTCTGCCGGAATTCCATTTACTAATGCGCGGCCGCTTACCAGTTCACGGGCATTTACCAAAGCTCTACCACTGGCTACAAAAGTTCTTCTTTCTATATCAGCATTTACTAAGGCTCTTCCACCTGCCACTTGTCGCGAATCCACAACCGCCACTTCATCGGCAATTGCAGCAATGTGGTCCTGTTCAATAGAGTTCAGCACTGTGGCCCTATTTACCGGATTTATTAGCGAGTCTGGGTACTGATAAATAAAATCAAATGCTCCAAGTTTTTGACCGTCAATCAAAATGGTATCCTTTGCCGTAATGGTAATTGGCATTTTGTTAATGGTAAGTTGAGCATCTTTAAAGGTGTAATTGAATAATTCATTAAAACCTACAATACGAGGACTATTAATGATAGATGCGGGGAATTCAGCACGGATAAGGTAAATACCAATGTTGCTCAATGCATCGCCCGTAGAAAACAGTCTCAAGGTATCCAGACCAAGATCAGCTAAGGTGTAGCCCGCGGAATCATAAGGTACACTATCTACAAGCACATCAAATGTTAAAGTAGGCACATCTTCACTATATTTTTTTACCTGATTATGCATAACCAGCAGTACCGGTACTTTTGGTTTGGTTGAAAATTTAATGGTATCAGAAAAACCTCCATCTAACATCGATGAGGTAATAGGTTCTACATAAGCTCTAATTCCTGGATTTCCAATGAAAGGGGGCACTGTGGCTTCAATCTCTTCATCACTTACAAAGTTGGTTTTGAGAGTGTCATTCCTTAATAAAATAGCCACCTTGTTAGTAAGGTACTTTCCGGTTACCTTAACTATTACCGTGTCCAGTCCAGGGGTTTTGGTAGTGTCGGCTAAAGCAAGTCCATACAAAATAGGCTTGGGGCTTGCCAGGGGTTGTAGTGTGGCGTAAGCCTGAATCAAACCATACCCACTTTCAAAATCAAAACCGGGAGCGCCCATGTCTATGGCAGAGGAGGTCATAAGGTTTTTAACTTCTGTTGGAGTTGGGTTCACCCCTTCAAATTTCTTTTTAGATGACATAATCAGGGCTGCAACGCCAGCAGCGTGAGGTGCAGCTGCCGATGTACCAAAAAAGTTGGGTAATCCGTCTGGTTCATAATCACCGGCTCCAAGATTTACCGTTGTGTTTACCCCATTAGGGCCAGTAAGCTCTGGTTTATTGCGGGTTACATTATTTATGGGAGTTCCTCCTTTTGAAGAA
>CAXBJE010000126.1:0-8350 GCA_963975525.1 uncultured Owenweeksia sp.
AAACCGCCTCTCTTGCATTTTTTAGGATTGCTCCATCATGCATCAGGTCGGCAATTTGCAGGTTTAGCATTCCGCTTTGGCGCGTGCCCATTATGTCTCCGGGCCCACGGAGTTTCATATCCACTTCCGAAATTTCAAAACCATCATTCGTCTTAACCATGGTTTTGATTCGGGTTTTGGCCTCGTTACTGAGTTTGTGCCCGGTCATTAAAATACAGAAGGATTGTTCCGCCCCACGGCCCACTCGCCCGCGTAGCTGATGCAATTGGCTCAGTCCAAAACGCTCACTGCTTTCTATAACCATTACCGAGGCATTGGGCACATTTACGCCTACTTCAATTACTGTGGTTGCCACCATGATTTTGGTTTTGCCTTCAACAAACCGCTGCATTTCAAAATCCTTATCCGCAGGTTTCATTTTACCATGCACTATACTGATTTGATATTTTGGAAATGCCCGTTTAATGCTCTCATAGCCATCCTGTAAGTCTTTATAGTCCATCGTTTCCGACTCCTTAATAAGAGGGTAGACAATGTAAACCTGACGGCCTTTTTCAATTTCCTCTTCCAAAAAACCAAATACCTGAAGGCGGTTTTTATCAAAGCGATGAACGGTGGTAATGGGCTTTCGTCCGGGCGGCAGTTCATCAATAACCGAAATATCAAGATTACCGTAGGCCGTCATAGCCAATGTTCGTGGAATGGGGGTGGCCGTCATAATCAGCACATGCGGAGGTAGCGTATTCTTTTTCCAGAGGCTGGCGCGCTGCGCCACACCAAATCGGTGTTGCTCATCCACCACCGCCATTCCAAGGTTTTTAAATTTTACCTTTTCCTCAATCAGGGCGTGGGTTCCAATCAAAATATGCAATTCCCCACTTTCCAGTTTTTCATGAATCTCTCTGCGAGCGGCTGTTTTTACACTTCCTGTAAGCAGGCGCACTTCAAGCCCCAGCTGATCGGTCATTTCCTTTAAGCCATTGTAGTGCTGTGTGGCCAATATTTCAGTTGGAGCCATTAGGCATGCCTGAAAGCCATTATCAATGGCCATGAGCATACTCATCAGCGCTACTATGGTTTTGCCGCTTCCTACATCGCCCTGCACTAAGCGGTTCATGTGGCGGCCGTGCATCAGGTCTTTACGGATTTCCTTCAATACCTTTTTTTGGGCTCCCGTAAGTTCAAAGGGTAAAATATCTTTAAAAAAGCGATTGAAGTTTTCGCCAAGCTCTTCAAATACAAAACCTTTAAAATTTTGCTGATGGATCATTTTTTGGCGAACCATCTCCAATTGTAAAAAGAAGAATTCATCAAACTTCAGGCGATAGCGCGCCTTTTCAAGCCGCTTGAGGTTTTTGGGGAAATGCACTTCAAAAAATGAAGCTTCTAAAGGAGCGAGATTATTTTCCTTAAGGAAAGCTGCAGGATAAAAATCCTCTAACTGACCTTGGATTTGAGGTAACAGAGACCGGGTAAGTTTAGAAATAGCCCGGCCATTTAACCCGCGGCTGTTCAACTTTTCAGTGGATGGGTAAACCGGCTGCAATCCCTGTAAAGGACTGGCTTTAAATTCTTCCAGTAATTCCAGTTCAGGATGCGGGAAACTGTAACGGTTGTTGAACAGATTGGGCTTTCCGAAAAGCACATAGGGTTGATTTACCTTCAACGCCTTCTTTACCCATTGTGCCCCCTGAAACCATACAAGTTCAATACTTCCGGTTTCATCTTCAAAGCGGGCGGTGAGCCTTTTGCTACGGCCTTTGCCGGCAATTTCATCCACTTTGGTAATCTTACCAATAACCTGAACTTCGGCTTCTGTTGAAACTATTTCATTGATTTTGTAAAACTTGCTCCTGTCCACATATCTAAATGGAAAAAGGTGCAGCAAATCCCGATAGGTAAAAATCTTCAACTCCTTTTTCAGGAGATCTGCTTTACCCGGGCCTACGCCTTTAAGGTATTCAATGGGTGTTTGGAGGGTATTGAGGGGCATGGTGTAAATTATATAATATGAATTGGAATTAATATTATCACCGATTCACATTACTTATTCTATCTCCCACAATTTTTCATCTTGCCAATTTTCAGGAAAGCCCATATAATCTAAAGGAAGAGTTGGGAAATTTTCTAATAATTCATGTATTTTTTCAGGAAAAGCATCATGAGTTGCTAAACGCTGCAAGAGGTAACCAGTTACTGCCAATGCAGGATAGAGTCTGTTTAGTCTGTCGCTATCCGGTTTGATTTTAAGCCAAATTCCTTTTGTTCTTTCTGGCCATAGTGTTGGTTTAGGTAGTTTCCTGTTCCATAATCTTGCATGGTGGGCGCAGCTATTTCTTACGTAAGAAAGTGTCTCAAGCCATGATACCAGTACATTTGGATGAACTCCAAAGTGATTGGCCACAGCCTTGCGGGCTCGACAATTCCGTAAATTCTTAAAGAGAATTGAGAGCTGTCCGAATGAGGCTAGCTCCAAAGTCATCCATGCGGGTGGGTTTTCAGGAATAGTGTATTTGTCTCGATAATGTCGGATAAACACCTCACTTGTCTTTTTCATTTCATCTTGTAACAAAGAGTTGAATTTGTAATAGAAAGAATGTTGTCTGAATAAATCCCTTTGTTCATACCAGTTTTGTCCATACTCATGACAGTAATGGTAAATTAACTGAGTACGTAAAGCAATTTCTATCCTTTCAATTTGATCAAATAGTAAAACTCTTAATTTACGATCAAACTTATAGGTGTTATAAACCAACTCAAAGTCGGTGCCTTCTTTAAAATTGTGCTCGGATTGTGGTATTTGATAAAACGTATACCAATATGCGCTTAAACGATAATAGCTAATACTGGATAAAATGTGATAAGCACGGTTTTCATCAGGAATATTCATCCCTCTTTGTTTAAGAAGGAGGATTTGGTCGCGAAATCCAAGGGGCCTTTTGTCAAACTTCATAGGCCTAAAAATAAAAAGACCCGCCTGGGTGCGCTAATCTTACGGGAAGCGTGGCGAGTACTGTTGCCGCAAATGTATAAATATCCTCTCATCTACTCCAAGTATTATCAACAATTTTTGTTTGATCACAGCTTTCCAATCATCTCCTTAGCCTTTCTCCATTCATAAGCCCCTGCAATACTGGTTTTGTCAAACACCATAAAATAAAAGTATTCATCTCCGGCTAAATTCTCCCATTGGTTGCCCAGCCTCACTTTTGATTCGCTATCTGTATTGTCACGGTCATCGCCCTTAGTTTCCAAAATAATGATGTTACCCTTTTTGGTCATCAAAATAAAATCTGGATAGTGATTGGATTTAAACCCATTAATGGCAAAGCTTTTACCGCGTTCCATGTTTTTGTGCCAAAACACAATGTTACTCATTCCGGCAATTTCTGTGGCTACATCCGTTTCAAACCCGTTCATCCGGGTTTCGCGCTCATACAATGACTTACTTATGGAACTACCAAGGCTTGTTGGGCTAATGGTATCTCTAAAACTCCAGTGGGGCTTGGTTTTTACTTTTTTAATTTTCACCAATTCCTCAAACATCCTTTCAGCATAGGCATCCGATAGCTGGCGGATTTTTTCCTTCAGCTTTTGTGCGTAGCTGTACTTGCGCGCTAGTATGTCCCTAAGCTGCTCCTGGTCAAAAGCACTGATAACCCGTTCTACATATTGCCTTATTTCCTGTTCAGGAATTGGGTACATATCTCCAACCTGTTTTACCAATTCATTGCTTATATCCTTTATTTGGCTCTCCTTTGGTTTAGCCAAAATATATTGTGCAATAGGTTCGCGAAGCAGGTCATTTTCAATTTTCTTGAACCGTGGTGCATATTGATCTTCCTTCTCAATATCCACCTTGTACATATCGGCAGATACCCTGTCAAAGTCAATCTTGGTATCTTCTTTTGATAAAGGGAAATTCTTCAATAAAGATTCCCTGTTCAATAATTCTTCTCCAGTGCCAAAAATGTCGCTGTTCGGTACTTCAAGTATAAACTGGGGTAGTTTCAGAGCTTTGGCTTTTTCGCGATGTGCCTCTAACATTCGGTATCGTTTTTCTTCCATGCCCATTTCTTTTAAAAGGTAACCGTCATCTTCCTCCTCCGATTCGTTTTGGAGTTCCGCTTCCATTTCGCGGTTTTGCTCTTCGGCCAGTTTTTCAATTTCCGCTATCACTGTATCCTGTGTCGAAACTTCTTCATCCTGTGGTAGGCTTATTCGGCTTGTATCTATATCCTCATCCGGTGACTCTTCTTCTTGCCTTTCCGGAAAAAGCTCTTGATCAATGGTTTTGTTGCGCCATTCTTCCCTGTCCGCTTCGGTCATCAAGTCCTTTTTGCGATAATCATTTTCGCTAAAACCTGATGCCTGCAAACCTTCCACTATGTTTTGCAGCGTTTCGTTGAATTTGGCAGAAGCTGTAAGCACATAAGAAACATTCAGCTGAAAAGCGCGGTGCTTCATCACATAAGGCTGGCGAAGCACTCGGCCCAGTATCTGTTCCACATCCACAGCCGAAGACTTATCGGCCAATGAAGCCAATATGTAAGCAAATGGACAATCCCATCCCTCTTTAAGCGCATTTATGGTGATGATATAGCGAACAGGGCACTCCCTGCTCATTAGCTCCACACCTTTTAATTCATCAATGTTGGCCGTTTTTATTTTAATCTGCTCCTCAGCTATGCCAACATCCAGCAGTTGTTTCTTTATTTTTTCAAACGTGGTATTATCATCCTTGGTTTTGGGCTGGGCCTGGAAGAGTACAATGGGCCTTATGTATTTGCCCCCGTCTTTTTCTTCCTCCTCGGCTTTTAGCTCCAGTTTGCGTTGAAGGTGCAGCGCACTGTTTATCACTTCCGTTTTATCGTGATGGTTATATACAATTACAGGCAACTTTACCATGTTGTTGCGCTTCAGTTCTTTGGCGGGCACCAGGCTTACAATATTGCTGTTTTCGCGGGGGGTGGCTGTTAGATCCAGTATCAGTGAGGGGTTTAGCCCTTTTAGCATATCCACGCTCAAGTCACTTTCGGCATTATGGCTTTCATCTACCACCACTACAGGGCTATAGCTGCGTATTACATTTATAAGGGCTGTATCGTCTGTATCTTCCATCAAGTGCGAGCGGTCTTTATACTGTTCCGCAAAAGTGGCCAGTTGCCCGTTCATCTGATAAGCCTTGCGATCCTCCTTATTGCGGGCGCGCAGGCTGGCAAAGCTCATTACAATAATGCTGAGCTGATCTTGCACCACGGTGGGGTTAAAGTTGGCACCCGTTTGCACCTGCTCCTTATTGTATATCTGCACCCTATGGTTAAATAGGCTGTTGAGCTTTTGGTTGTAAGGATGTTCAGGGTCATTGAGCCTGTCAATGGTTTGCTGCAAAAGGTTGCTCCATGGCACCAGCCACACTACCACTTTGGGCATGCTGGTATCAAAGGCATTAAAAACCGTGCGCAGTGCATTGCAGGCTATAAAGGTTTTGCCGCCAGAGGTGGGCACCTTTATACATACATGCGGGGCACCGGGCACATTGTCTTTATAAGGCTTCATGCCTGATCCATCAAGAGGATTGTAGGCACCAATACGATCTTCCCAATATTGGTTAAAGGCTTTGTTGTACTTACCCGTTTTCTGCACATACTCCAGGTATTTCTCCAGGTCGTCCAGTACTTTTTGTTGGTAGTCTTTTAGTTCCATGTTTCTTAAAACCTTGAAATATCCCTTGGTATCTTCTTAAAAATAATGTTCTTCCTGCTCATAAATTCCTTTGGCAGCAAGCAGTTATCTGCATAAATGATGTATTGCTCGGCCTTGGTTTTTATGGTGCTGAGCAAATCATAATCTAAAGTAGTGAGGCTGCCTTTATCATACACAAAGTAATAGGCCGTGCGGTCTTTAGTGCCCAGCAGGTATTCGTTGTCCTCTCCTTTAGCGGGAGATTGAAACGTGCTGCGGGTTTCGCTGTACCAGATGTACTGGCGTATTTTCTCCAGGGCCACTTCTTCGTTGAGGTATTCCTGGTTTTCGCCTGTAAAGAGGGGTTTGCCCAAAGTGTAATAATCAAAACTGCCGCCCGTGCCCTCCACAGCTTTGTTGCCCTCGCCATAGCCCTGCATTACGCGCTTTACGCGCTCTGCCGTAATGCTATCCGCATAATCCTCCATCTCTACCAGTATAAACTTGCGATTGCCACCATCCTGCTTGTTGAGGTTGAGCACCGCATGGGCCGTAGTGCCGGAGCCTGCAAAGGAATCGAGGATGATGGAGTTTTTTGTGTTTACAATTTGAAGTAAGTACTCCAAAAGAGAATTTGGTTTAGGGTAACTAAAGGCAATATCCATTCCCTTTAACTCATTACTCATGTTTTGAGTGCTCCCTAAGTTTTGCAATGAACTGATTACATGACTTGGCATTCCTCTTTTTTTGATAATCTCAATTGCACCCGATGGAATAATTTTGAAAGTGGTTTCTTGCCCTTTGTTGTCAAGTATCTTGTTAAACCCATTAGTGTTGAAGTTTTCAAGAAGAGCTTTGGAACTCCATCCTGACTTTATCGTTACTTCATTTGTTAATTCCCAGTTGGCTACCACCGCTTTTTCAGAATAATGAGGCCATTGGTCATTCCGAGCTTCAATTTCTCCTTCCTCAAAATCAGCAGGGAAACCTGGGTTTAAAACAATCTCCCCAATTGGGTTTTTAAATCCATTCTTAACAACGGTATTTCTTATTTCTTTCTTAAAAAGTTTACTTGATGTCCCAATGTTGGGATCGATTATTTCAGGATGAGAGAAAAAGTCAACCCTCTTTGCAATACACAGAATGTATTCGTGATTAACTTTGATTTTTGCCTGATTGTCAAAATTGCCATCTGTTCTCCATGTGAAAGTTGTTATGAAGTTTTTTCTTCCAAAAATCTCATCGCAAACCAACTTCAAGTTAGCCTGCTCATTATCATCTATGGAAATAAATATGACGCCATCGTCTGCCAGCAGGCGGTTCAGCAACTGTAAGCGTGGGTACATCATGCAAAGCCACTTATCGTGGCGGCTCAGGTCATCACCTTCTTTGCCCACCACATCGCCCAGCCACTTTTTTATTTTGGGGTGGTTTACGTTGTCATTGTACACCCAGCCTTCGTTACCGGTATTGTAGGGCGGGTCTATGTATATGCACTTTATTTTTCCTTCGTATTCGGGCAGCAGGCTTTTCAGGGCTTCCAGGTTATCGCCATGTATAATTTTGTTTCCGCTGCTTTCGGCTTCGGTTTTTTTACCGGTAGTAAATCGGTATTCGTGCTCAAGTACCCTAAAGGGCACATCGCGATGGTGGTTTACAACTTTTTCTTTTCCTATCCAGTGTAGGGTGGGCATTGGCTCTTTGTAAGGTATTGTTTAATAAAAGAGCCAAAATAGTGTAAGGAGGCCACATATATGTTGTGGTGTTGCAAGACTTTATGGCGCGGTAGTAGTTTGGTTTTTAGGTTTACTCATAATTTCTATCAAAATCCCCGAAAGGGTAGGTGCAATTACGAATGGCCCCCAAAGTTGGTAATCTCTAAACCAATTAAATAACAACCCTAAAACCACAACCCACCCCAGACTAAGGGCAAGAGCAAAGAATGCGGTTGCCAAAACATTTACAGGGAAGTAAGGGCGGTAGGTTTTTAGTAATCCAAAAAACATAACAATTGGGATAAGCAGGGGCAGGCTAAAAGCTCCTGAAAAAAATATGATGACCAGAAAGTCTTCTATACCTGTACTCCATTCTTCAATTTTCACTTTATGGATAGGCCGAAGGCCAAACAGGTAAGGGAATGCACTTCCTAAACAAATGCTGCTTCCAAAAAAGCAAATCGATTTTAAGGCTGTATTCATGCATCTATGGGTTTTTGTTCAGAAGGAATGGTTCTGTGATCCAGACTAATTATCTCAACGATTATACCTGCTGCACATGCCCCAAATATGAA
Source organism: uncultured Owenweeksia sp. (assembly GCA_963975525.1). Classification (GTDB taxonomy): domain Bacteria; phylum Bacteroidota; class Bacteroidia; order Flavobacteriales; family Schleiferiaceae; genus Owenweeksia. Next base: position 7,976 of record CAXBJE010000126.1, read on the forward strand.
TGGCCATAAAAGTTGAAAGGAAGGGAATCCTTGGTAGATTAAAAATGCCCATCCGGAACATAGGACAAAACCGAATAGCACATTTGCAGTACACCTAAATGAAACGCTATTGGCCTTTTTCCACCGATGTAGAAAATAGAAGTAAACGGAAATTGGGATTAATAGTGGTGTGCATAGCAGTACACCCGCTCCACAAATAAATAGGCCTATTAATAGATTTTCTGATGACCCCGGTTCCAGATTTTCGGTCACCGTGTAGAAGTCTGCATTTGTGGCCACCCAAACAATTAAGCCCAATAGCAATGTAATAAAGTAGAATTGAAATGTTTTGAGCCCTGTTCTTTGCTTTTTCATAATCCCAATAATTGAACTTTT
>CAXBJE010000127.1:0-8313 GCA_963975525.1 uncultured Owenweeksia sp.
CAAGGGTGTGAAGAGCTTTATTAGGTTTTATATTTATAGGGTTTTACCAAGATTGGGTAAACATACCAAATATAGGCATCACCTTACATGTGGTTCTCGCTCCAAATAAGTAGTAAGTGGCCTGTTCACAGTTACTGGCAGTAAAGGAATACTTAACCATTAGTTCTCATTTTCATTCACATGTTTTTACAGCCTCTGCTCTTTGTAATTTCACCGAAAATTTAGAAGTGAATTACCTCTCGGTAGAAAATATCTCCAAAGCCTTTGGTGCGCGTACGTTGTTTAAGGATTTATCCTTTGGAATTGATGAAGGACAAAAGGTGGCTTTGGTAGCCAAAAATGGAACTGGAAAAACCTCAATCCTTGAAATGCTAGCTGGCCGCGAGCAACCTGATAAGGGCCAGGTTACCTTCCGTAAAGGAATAAAAGTGGGATACCTTACCCAAGATCCTGAACTTACGGACGGCACCACTATACTCGATAATGTACTGGCTGTTGACAATCCTGCCACAAAGGCGATAAAGGAATATGAAATTGCCCTGGAGAACATGGACGATAGCGATGCCTATCAACGTGCCTTTGATGCCATGGACCGCCTACAGGCATGGGATTTTGAAACCCAGGTAAAGCAGATTTTAGGAAAGCTGGGTTTACATCATACTTCTGATTTGGTGGATAACCTTTCGGGGGGGCAAAAGAAGCGTGTGGCTTTGGCCAAAACGCTTATCTCTCAGCCCGACATCCTCATATTTGATGAGCCCACCAACCACCTTGATGTGGAAATGATTGAATGGTTGGAGGAGTATCTTTCTCAGCCATCCATTACCCTGTTTATGGTTACGCACGACCGTTATTTTTTAGAGCGCGTTTGTGATAAAATTTTAGAGCTGGAAAATGAATCGCTGTACCAGCATCCTGGCAATTACTCAGATTTTTTGCACAGGAAAGCGGAGCGTGAAGAGATTGAAGGTGTAAATGTGGGCAAGGCCAAAAACCTCCTCCGTAAGGAGCTGGAATGGATGCGCAGACAGCCTAAGGCCCGCGGTACTAAATCCAAAGCGCGTATTGATTCCTTTTATACCCTGAAAGATGAAGCCGGCAAAAATCTGGAAGATGGTAAGCTGGAATTGGATGTAAAGATGACCCGTTTAGGGAGTAAGATTTTGGAAGTGCATAAACTACGCAAATCCTATGGCGACCTAAAGATCGTTGAAGGCTTTGATTATGTGTTTAAGCGAAAGGAGCGTACGGGTATTGTAGGGCCAAATGGCGTGGGGAAATCTACTTTCCTTAAAATGATAACCGGGCTGGAAGAGCCGGATGGGGGGAAGATAGTGGTTGGCGAAACCGTTAAGTACGGCTTCTTTACCCAAAGTGAAATGAACCTTGATCCTAACAAACGGGTGATTGAAGTGGTAAAGGATATTGCCGAATTTATTCCTATTGGGAAGAAGGGCAGAAATATTTCGGCCTCGCAAATGCTGGACAGGTTTTTATTTGAAGGCGACCGTCAGTACACCTATGTTTCTAAACTCAGCGGGGGGGAGAGAAGGCGACTGTACTTGCTTACCATTTTAATGGATAACCCCAACTTCCTTATTCTGGATGAGCCTACCAACGATTTGGACATCCTTACACTAAATGTGTTGGAGGACTTTTTAATGGAGTTTGATGGCTGCCTTTTGGTGGTTACGCATGACCGTTACTTTATGGATAAGCTTACCGATCACCTTTTTGTATTTGAAGGCGAGGGGCATATCCGTGATTTTAATGGAAATTACCGCGAGTACAAGGCTTTTATTGAAGATAAGGAAGCCACCGAAAAACTAAGAAACAAGGGTCTTGTAAAACCGTCAAAGGCAACCGCCCAGAAAAAGAGTGATGACAGTGACCGGAAAAAAATGACCTATGCTGAAAAGCTGGAATTTGAAACTTTAGAAAAGGACATTGCCGCGCTGGAATCCCGAAAGGGGGAAATAGCAAAGGAGTTTGAGCAGGCCTCTATGGATGCTTCCAAACTGGAAGACCTTAGTAGAGAAACCAAAGCCATACAGGATGAACTGGAAGAAAAAGAAATGCGCTGGCTGGAGTTAAGTGAATTGGAGGGGTAACGGATATACTTTCTTTTGCCAAATCACAAAGTCAATTAGGTTTTATAAGTAAAGTTTTTTGTCGTCATTCTCCCCTCCTTAAAAAAGGAGGGGCTGGGGTGGTTGTAATCTTTACCTCTTCACCGCAGAGGCGCAAAGAACGCAGAGGTTGTGCAGAGTAGGATTTACGATTAGGTTGTAATCGTCCTAAATAATTCTCAGCATTTTCTCCGCGTGGCTCCGCGAGCTTTGTACCTCTGCGTTGAAGCAAAAAATTATTTCCCCAATTCTCTCGCTAGTTCCTCACCCAACCACCTACTCATCAAAACCGACCCATCAGGATTAAAATGATTTGGATCTGCCCAATTCTCAATATTCTGTAGAATAGAATCTGGCGGGATTATGAGCTGGCCATGCTCTTTATAAAAGTCAGCAAGGGTTGGCTCTTTTTGAGGTACACCATAACCCGGGAGATAAAGAAATATCAACTGCACATTGTATTCCTCGCACAACTTAGCTATTTTTTTTAGGTAATGTAAGGGGTAGGTGTTTTCCATTTTTCGCTTCCAGCTGTCCTCTCCAACATTTTGCCGTTCAGCTCCCTCCTTTTCAATTTCACTTAAGTTAGGGACGGTATAATTAGGATAAAATCCATATTCGTTGGTGTCGAGGGTCAGTTGGCCTTGATTTCCCCAAATGGCCTCTTGCACAAGTTGTAGCCTAAAGCTAAAGGCAGTGGCATAGTCTGCAAACCAATCTTTATTAAAAAACGGGTAAGAGGTAATAAGGTCCTCGTTTTCCATAAAATTGGCGCCTACCGGGTGGCTGTATGGGTTTTCCTCTTGCCTCACCTCCAGCACCACAGCCTTCAAATGCTTTTCCTCAATGAGGATTTTTATGAGCATGTAATGCAGGTTTCTACCATATCTGCAATAAGCAAAGTTTAGGGTTCGGTACTCGGGAATGTAATATTCAAGCAGCCTTTCATTTATGCTGTTTTCGGTGCGAGATGAGCCGATAAAGGCAATATCCACAGGCAATGGGTTTTCATAAATCCGCTGGTACATCCAATTGCCGCGGTTGCTACAATCGTCTTTTAGGCTGGCATACACCTGCTTTTTATCCTGTGGAAACAGAAAAACCAGTAATATAACCGGGAGGGTAAAAAGGATGGTATGGAGTGTAATCCGTTTCATTAAAACTGGAAGTAGATGAAACTCGGTTTTACATCAAAGTTGCCCAATAGCAATATGCAAAGCAAGAGCGCATAGTAGAATGAAACTCTTGCAGGCTTTGAAAATTCGTTCACATATTCGCTAAAGTTGAGGTCTTTCATTTTCTTTTCTAAAATCATGAAAACTGCAAAAACCCCGGCAATGGCGCTGTAGCGGAGAAGGTTGGAGTGGATAAGATCCGGTAAAATTTTTATAGCGTCAATAGTAATAAGCTGTGTGGTTAAAACACCAAGGTGTTGGATGCTCTCTGCCCTAAAGGGGATCCAAAACAAACAGCACAAAGCAAACACAAAGGGAGCGGCCATGGGCCCTGCCCATTTTACTTTCTTCTCAATAATGAGCATTAAGCCATGCAGAAAGCCCCAAATTAAAAAGGTAAAATTGGCGCCATGCCAAAGCCCGGAAAGCAGAAAGGTAACCATCAGGTTGAGGTTGCGCCTCGCCTTGCTTACCCGGTTTCCACCGAGTGGGATGTAAACATAATCTCTAAACCAGGTGGAGAGTGAGATGTGCCACCTGCTCCAAAACTTGCCAAAGCTTTTGCTGAAATAGGGTTTGTTGAAGTTGGTCATTAAATCAAACCCCATGGTTTTGCCAAGACCAATGGCAATATCCGAGTAACCTGAAAAGTCGCAGTAAATCTGGAAGGCAAAAAGAACGGAGCCAAATATAATTCCTAATCCGGAGTACTCGGTGGGGTTGTTAAAAATGGGTTCTGCCAAAACGGCAAAGTTGTCGGCAATTACAATTTTCTTGAAAAAACCCCAGAGCATCAGGCGTAAGCCGGAAACGGTTTTGGAGTAGTCAAAGGTTTTCTTTTGGGCAAACTGGGGTAGAAAACGGCTGGCACGTTCTATTGGCCCAGCTACCAATTGAGGAAAGAAGGACACGAAGGCAAAAAACTGAAGGGCGTTTTTGGTTGGTGTGAGTTGGCCGCGATAAATATCAATGGCGTAACTCATGGTTTGGAAAGTGTAGAAGCTGATACCTACAGGAAGTATAATGTTTAAACTGGAGGGGTTGGCCTGAAACCCAAACAGGCTAAGTAACTCCGCAAAACTCTCTGTAAAGAAGTTGAAATATTTGAAAAACCCAAGAATGCCTAAGTTGATGCACAGGCTAAGGATGAGGAAGAATTTCCGTTGTTTATTACCTGCGGCTTTGTGAATCTGTAAACCAAGTAGGTAATCAGCCGATGAACTAATTAGGATAAGGCCCAGAAAGCGCCAGTCCCACCAGCCGTAAAAAATATAGCTACCAATGATAAGGAGAAGGTTTCGCCAGTTGATAGAGGCCCTGCGCTCCGTAAACCAATACAGGTAAAAGAAGAGGAGGAAAAACACCAGAAAGGCCAGCGAGTTGAAAACCATTAATCAGAAATAGGAGGGCAAGATAGCGTGACTGTTGGTTTCGATAAAGATTTTGTGGTCAATTCCTTAATCAATTGTTAAATCCTCCAACTATTCTCAACTACTCCTTAAATTGCCCACTGTAATATTCTATGATAAATGGAAAACATGATTGACCTGCGGAAAATTGTCCGCAACTTCCCGTTAGGAAACCAGGTGGTAAAAGTGCTTAAGGGCATTGATCTTACCATAAAGCGGAATGAGTACGTTGCTTTGATGGGTCCATCGGGTAGTGGTAAATCTACCTTAATGAATTTGTTGGGTTGCCTTGATACCCCCACCAGTGGCCAGTATTGGCTTAATGGTAAGGATGTGGCTCACCTTACAGACAATCAACTAGCCGAAATCCGGAATAAGGAAATCGGTTTTGTTTTTCAAACCTTCAATTTACTGCCCCGTTCAACAGCGCTCGAAAATGTGGCATTGCCGCTGGTATATGCCGGATATAGTTCTAAAGAGCGCATTGCTCGGGCCGAGGAGGTATTAACCCAGGTTGGATTGGCAGATAGAATGGATCACAGGCCAAACCAGCTAAGTGGTGGACAACGCCAGCGTGTGGCTGTGGCCAGGGCATTGGTAAATAATCCCTCCATTATTTTGGCCGATGAGCCTACCGGAAACCTGGACAGTAAAACCTCTATTGAGATTATGGATTTGTTTGGGGATATCCAGAAAAGCGGCAATACCGTGATTTTGGTTACCCATGAAGAAGACATAGCTCAGTATGCGAAGCGGATTATCAGGTTAAGGGATGGGGAGGTAGAGAGTGATGAGGTTTCCTGATTTTTTTCGGATGACCCCAGAGGATTCACCTATCAATGGAAGAGTTCTATCCTATTTTTCACCGACCACACGGGGTGTTGAGCTTGTTTAGATATTGCGCTGGTCAGGGGCATATATGAAATATTTTTTGAGTTGTTGAATTGGGATTATTTGACCCCGCTGGGGTCGGTTGGCTTTTTCATTATTGTATTTATTCTATTCATATGCGACCTCTCTGAGGTCAAGAGCTTGGGCTTTAGGTTTTAGGGTTTCATTTTTTGATGACCCCAGCGGGTTCATATATCAATAGAAAATTAGTTAGTAGATGAGTACATTTTGGCGGGCGTTTTTGAATTGATATATCAAAAACCCTGACAAAATGAAATGCCCTTCCCCTCTCCATTCTTTCTTAATTTCGCGCCTATGGACTTAAACTTAACAGGAAAAAGAGCATTGGTATGCGGTAGTTCCGATGGTATCGGGAAGGCTGCAGCCGAAGAATTGGCGAGAATGGGAGCCGAAATAGTGTTATTGGCGCGCAATGCCGATAAACTGGAAAAGGCCAAACAAGACCTTTCTACCAGCCACAATCAAAAACACACATTTTTAGTTGCCGATTTTGATGACCCCATTCATTTGGAGAGTGTTATGAATCATTATCTAAATGAAGGAAATGAAATAAACATACTGGTAAACAATACCGGTGGTCCGCCTGCTGGCCCGGCACACCTTGCGGGATTAGAGGAATATGTAACTGCCTTCCGCAGGCATCTGTTGTGCAACCAGCTGTTGGTAAAGCTTACTTTGGAAGGAATGAAGAAATCCGGCTACGGACGCATCATCAACGTTATTAGTACCTCTGTAAAAGTGCCGCTAAACAACCTTGGTGTAAGCAATACTGTAAGAGGCGCGGTGGGCAACTGGAGCAAGACTTTAGCAAATGAACTAGGGCAATTTGGAATTACCGTTAACAACGTACTTCCTGGTGCTACCGAAACTGGCAGGTTAAAATCTATAATTGAAAATAAGGCCAAAAAACTGAGCATTAGCGAAAAAGAGGCCGCTGGAAAAATGACGGCCGAAGTACCGTTAAATCGCTTTGCCAAACCAGAAGAAGTGGCCAATGCCATTGCCTGGCTGGCTAGTCCGGCAGCCGCTTATGTAAGTGGTATTAACCTTCCGGTGGATGGAGGAAGGACTCCGAGTTTGTAGAACTTTGAAGGGAGCCGTGTCATCCTGAGGGTTTTGTTTTTTATTAAAACAAAACGTATCGAAGGATGCCATAAAAGCTGATGTTATCCCCTTAACCCCCGCCATAAGGGGAACACGCAACCTAACTCTCCCCTTGAGGGGAGCTGGAGGGGTGACTTTGATTGAAACAGTACAATATGAAAACCTTCAAAGCCATAATTCAACGAAATCCCGAAAACGGGGGCTGCTGGCTGGATGTGCCTTTTGATGTAAAAGCTGATTTCGGCTCACTTCGTCCAAAGGTTAAAGTGTTGTTTGATGGTAAAGCGGAGTATCGGGGTTCTCTGGTGCGGATGGGTACTGCGCATCATATATTGGGAATTAGAAAAGACATAAGAGAGGCCATAGGGAAACATCCTGGTGATGAGGTGGAAGTGCAGGTAGAACTGGATACGGAGGAAAGAAAAGTTGAAATCCCGGTCTACTTACAAGATGCATTTAAGGGAGCAGAGGAAGCAAAAACTTATTTTGAAAGCCTAAGCTATACCCATCAGCGGGAATATGTAGGCTACATTTTAGAAGCAAAAAAAGAGGAGACTCAAATCCGCAGAACCAAAAGAACCATCGAACTTCTGTTGAAGCAAATAGGAAGTAGTTAAGGATTGGCATTCAAGAAAAGAATGTTCTGAACGAAGATTACCTTTAGTAAGACCGCAAAGTTCCTAACTTGATTCGGAAATCATCCGGCCGCACTTGAGGTAAGTAAGATTCGGGTTATTCGTTTCTTGTAAGCCTTGACTTTTTTGGTTCTTTTTGGGTCAAGGCAAAAATGAACAAGGGAAATATTCAACTATATCATGAAAAAAATATTAAACTACATAAACGGCAAACTTCAAGAACCTGCCTCGGGCAACTTTATGGATAATGTGGACCCGTCAAGGGGAAAGGTTTACTCTTTAATTCCTGAATCTGATGAACGTGATGTACAGCAGGCGGTAGAAGCTGCAAAAGCTGCTTTCCCTGTATGGAGCGCAATGTCCGCAAAGGAGCGCTCTAACATTATGTTGCGCGTTTCGCAACTCATTGATGAAAAACTGGATATGCTCGCCAATGCAGAAAGTCTTGATAACGGTAAACCTGTAAAGCTGGCCACTGCCGTTGATATTCCCCGTGCCCGGGATAATTTTTCCTTCTTTGCTACCGCTATTTTACATGAAGAAGACCAGTTTCACAACATGGGGCAGCGGGGTTTCAACTATACCCTGCGCCAGCCAATTGGTGTGGTAGGCTGTATTTCACCTTGGAATTTACCGCTATATCTTTTTACCTGGAAGATTGCCCCAGCCCTGGCTGCGGGAAATTGCGTTGTGGCCAAGCCATCTGAGGTAACTCCAATGACAGCCTTTTTACTCTCTGAAATTTGTATTGAAGCAGGAATGCCAGCCGGTGTTTTAAATATTCTTCATGGTACAGGCCCATCCGTTGGTCAAGCCATTGTGGAGCATATGGAAATTAAGGCTATTTCCTTTACAGGAGGAACCAAAACAGGTGAGCATCTTGCTCGCACTGCCGCGCCTATGTTTAAAAAGCTTTCGCTTGAGTTGGGTGGAAAAAACCCAAACCTCG
>CAXBJE010000128.1:0-8249 GCA_963975525.1 uncultured Owenweeksia sp.
CGCTACAGCGGAATGGATAGCCGCAAAGAAGCCAGCCGCCCCACCTCCAATTACTGCAATATCAAGCTGTGTTTGACGCATGGCGCGAAGGTAGGTCAGTTTAAGTTCAGCAACGAAATTTTAAAAGTTACCATATTGGTAATTATTGTAAATTTGATTTACGATTAACTAACTAATGAGGGTAATAGCCAAAAAGATACTCCGCGAGTTTTGGGAAAAGCATAATGATGCTGAACAACAACTTTCAACTTGGTATAAAGAGGCCATTAAAGCCAATTTGGGTAGTCCGCAGGATATTAAAAATGAATATGCAACAGCCAGCATTCTAAAAAATATGAGAGTGGTCTTTAATATCTGTGGAAATAGTTACAGATTGGTGGTTAAGGTGAATTATGAGCGTGGTTGGGTATTTATAAGATTTATCGGCACGCATTCAGATTATGATAATATTGATGCAGAAAACATTTGAATATGAAAGCTAAAATTTTAAAAACAGAGGAAGAATATGAGCTGGCACTTAGCAGGCTTGAGGAAATATTTGATGCCGCAGAAAATACGGCAGAAGGTGATGAAGCGGAACTCCTCATGCTTTTGATAGAAAATTATGAGGATAAGAATTACCCAATAGCTCTACCTGACCCTATTGAGGCTATTAAGTTTAGGATGGAGCAGCAGGGTTTTAAAAAGAAAGACTTAGCTCAGGTTATTGGTTATAAAAGCCGTGTTACCGAGATTTTTAATCACAAACGCAAACTGACACTAAAGATGATTCGCAACCTCCATGAGCAATGGAACATTCCTTATGAATCTCTAATGGCCGAGAAGTGAGACCGAGCTATAAATCAACATTCATAAAAAAAAATGATACCATGCCCCTAAAAAACAGAATAATCCCATGCCTTAGTTATGATGATGCCAAAGCGGCCATTGAGTTTCTCTGTAATGCCTTTGGGTTTGAAAAGCTGCATTACTACGAAAATGAGGATGGTACAGTGGCTCATTGCCAGCTTAACTACATGGGCAATGGAATTATGGTGGGTGATGCTGCCAGCGGCTCACCATTCTCCAAATACATTATCCAACCTAAACAGGTTGGTGGTAAAGAAACCCAAACCCCTTATGTGGTAATTGATGGGGATAAAATTGATGCCCACTATAAGACTGCTCAAAAGCATGGAGCTCAGATAGCCATGGAGTTAGAAGAACAATCCTATGGCGGAAAAAATTATGCAGCCTTTGATTTAGAAGGTCATTTATGGAGTTTTGGAAGTTATGACCCAGCAGGGGAGGGATAATGGATATCGGAGTGGAGCCCTTGCATGCAAGGGCTCCACAGGGGCAGGGGAATGATAAAAATGAACAGATGGCAGCCATATCCCCAAAATTTGGTTCTCTATCAAGCATCATCAGGTCTTATAAATCTGCGGTGACCAGAGATTCTAGAGCCTCAAATGAATATTTTGCCTGGCAAAGCAAATTCCATGATTATATTATTAGAGATGACAAGGCTTACTATAACATTCAGCGGTACATAGTCAATAATCCTAAAAAGTGGGAGGAGGATACTTTTAAATCTTAATACCCTTTAACCTCAAACTATTCAATACCACACTCACTGAGCTAAATGCCATAGCGGCACCAGCTATCATGGGGTTTAACAAAAATCCTGTAAAAGGATAGAGGATGCCGGCTGCGATTGGAATCCCGATTAGGTTATAAATAAAGGCCCAAAACAGGTTTTGACGAATACCCATAACGGTTTTGCTGGAAAGGTTGAATGCTTTGGGTAGAAGTAATAAGTCTGAGGAAATGAGGGTGATTTTGGCCACATCCATAGCAATGTCAGATCCTTTTCCCATGGCTACGCTTACATCCGCTGTGGCCAGGGCGGTAGAATCATTTATGCCATCTCCAACCATAGCAACCGTTTTTCCTTTGGCTTGCAATTGCTTTACAAATGCGGCTTTGTCATCGGGCATCATTTCAGCCCGATAGTTTTTGATGCTCACTTGCTGAGACACAGCCGCAGCAGTTTCTGCATTATCCCCGGTAAGCATATACACTTCAATCCCTTTTTGGTGCAATTCCTTTATTGCCTTTGCTGAAGTTTCCTTTACGGCATCTGCAATGGCGAGCAGCGCAAGTATTTCACTTTCGTTAGAAAAGTAAACAACGGTGTAGGCTTTTTGCTGCCATTCATGCGCTTTCGCGGAAATTTCTTCAGGAATGGAAATGCCTTTTTCTTCCATCAACTTTAAGTTGCCCAGATAATAGCTTGTGTCATTTGCTCTTGCCGAAACACCTCGTCCCGTAAGGCTTTCAAAATATTCTAAAGTAGGAACATTGTCCACTTCATCCTTCAAAGCTTCTGTTACGGCCTGTGCCAGTGGGTGCTCTGATTGTAATTCCATAGCAAAGAGAATGGCCTTGGCGGGAAGGTTTGTTGTTTGTGGTTTGTAGTTCGCAGCTTGTCCCGACTCCAAACTCCCGACTCCAAACTCATTTATTAACCTGGGCTTACCCTCCGTAATAGTCCCGGTTTTATCCAAAATCACTGCATCTACTTTATGGGCCAACTCCAGGCTTTCCGCATCTTTTATTAAAATTCCGTTTTCAGCTCCTTTTCCTACGCCTACCATTATGGCTGTTGGTGTGGCCAAGCCCAGTGCACAAGGGCAGGCAATTACCAATACCGAAATACTGGCGAGTAAAGCATGGCTAAAGGCATTATCTCCACCAAAAATCATCCATCCTATAAATGTTAGTATAGCGATGCCAATTACTGTGGGGACAAAAATGCCGGCAATTTTATCGGCCAGTTTTTGCACCGGAGCTTTGCTTCCCTGTGCTTCGCGTACAGTTTTTATGATTTGCGCCAGCAAGGTTTCGTTGCCCACTTTAGTAGCCTCAAACCTAAAAGCCCCTTTTTGATTAATGGTTCCCGCAAAAACCTTTTCACCCTTGGTTTTCTTTACAGGGATGGGTTCTCCGCTTATCATACTTTCATCAACATAGGAGTTACCAATGGTTACTTCACCGTCAAGCGGGATTTTTTCTCCCGGGCGTACCATTACGATTTGCCCTTGTTGAACATCGCCCACTGGCATTTCAATTTCCTTTTCGTCAATAATCACTTTTACAAACTTGGGCTGAAGGCCAATGAGTTTTTTAAGAGCGGTGGATGTGTTGCTCTTTGCCTTTTCCTCGAGCCATTTTCCTAAAGAAATAAAGGCGATTATAACGGCAGCAGCTTCATAATATACATGGGCTTCTAAACCCCGGCTTTCAAAAAACTGAGGATAAAAAGTGTTGAATGCGCTGAAAACAAAAGCGATACCTGTACTTAGTGCTACCAATGTGTCCATATTGGTTTTGCCATGTAGGGCCAGCTTCCAGCTATTTTTAAAGAAGTGCCCTCCGAAGTAAAAAAGTACTGGCGTGGTAAACACAAGGGAAATCCAATTGCCATAGGGCATGTTGTGAAAAAACATCCCGATAAGGAAAACAGGAAAAGCCAAAACAGCCGAACCTAAAAACCGGTTTTTTACTTTTTGGTATTCTTCATTTTGAAGTTTCTCCTGGTCCGCATAAGGATCTTCAGATTTTATTATAATGTTGTAGCCGATAGACTGAATGGCCTTTTGCAATGCTTCAGGTTGTACTTTATCTGAATCATATTCCGCGAAAGCGGTAGAATTAGCAAAGTTTACCCCGGCATCGGAAACACCATCTACCGACTTCAACATACTTTCTACACTCACCGCGCAGCTGGCGCAGCTCATTCCTGTTACCGGATAGGTTTCTTTTACTTTCATGGTATTTGAAAATTAACGAGGCAAAGTTGCGGCTTGTTGAGTAGGATTCGTTATAAGATGTTGGGAAATTGTTATGTCCAATTCAGTTTGCGGTTAGCAAAAAGGCAGTAGGTAATAGAACAATTTTAAATATTAAGTTTTCAATCTTAAAGTTTAAATAACGCAATCTTCAATAACTTGGCGGCATGAAAAAATGGCTCTTCTTACTTCTACTCTTCCCGCTGCTAATACTCGCCCAGACTAAGCTTTCTCCAATTGCTGAAATCCGCGTAATTACCTGTGGACCCTACCAGGGTGAGTTGTACTCGGCCTTTGGCCACAGCGCCATTTATGTAAAAGATGAGGTAAGCGGTGTAAACCGACTTTATAACTATGGGGTGTTTGATTTTAATCAGCCCAACTTCTACCTCAATTTTGCAAAGGGTCATCTTAATTACCGTTTGGCGGTGATGGATTATGAGCGGTTTGTACAATCTTATATAAGTGAAAACCGCTTTGTACATGAGCAGGTTTTAAACCTTAACCCCGCTCAAAATCAGAGACTGTATAACTTTTTGGAATGGAACGCCAAGGAGGAAAACATGTATTACAATTATGATTACTTCTATGATAATTGTGCAACTCGGGTTCGTGATGCCCTAAAGCACACTTTTGGTGATACTATAACTTTTGATGGCTCCTACATTACAACGGATTATACCATTAGGGATTTATGCGATATATATCTGAAGCAGCAACCCTGGGGAGATTTGGGTATAGACTTATGCCTGGGGTTGCCTATGGATAAAACAGCCACTCCATGGATGTACATGTTTTTGCCGGATTATGTAGAGGCGGGGTTCAACAATGCCCTTTTAAAAGATTCCACTGGCGGAAGGCCTCTTGTTAGAAGCACTTTAATCACCTATGAGTCTGTGCCCCAATTGGCAGATACATCTATTAATGTTCCACTTACGTGGTTTTCAGGGCTCTTGGTTTTGGGGTTAGTGTTTACCTTTTTAGGATATAAAAGAGGCACTCCCTATTATGGATTTGATGTGTTGCTTTTTAGTGTAATTGGTCTGCTGGGCTGGTTTCTTTTGGGTTTATGGGTTTTAACAGATCATAAGGCCGCGGCTCAAAACATGAACTTGCTCTGGGCATTGCCGCTGCATTTTCCTTTTGCCCTGCTGCTATTAAAAAAGGTGAAGCCTCAGTTTTTGCAAGTCTATTTTGGAATTAGTGCCGCTATAGCCATACTTACCCTTGTTTTTTGGGCACTATTGCCACAGGATATAAATACTGATTTTATTCCTTTAGTTCTTTTGCTGGCCATTCGCTCCTTCCACTTATTTAAAAGGTTAGGAAGAACAAAAGTTAGAGTTTCTCTTTCCTAAGGATTGCTACTCTTTTTTCATCTGTGTACATTAAGAGATAACCGAATTCTTTACAGATGTATTTGAAAGTATCTTGATTGTAGAAGGAGACGTGGGTAAAATCACGAGTGTACCACCATTTGCTAAAGTGTTCGGAATCCTGATAAAATTCAGTCATAATAACCAATAGTCCATCCGGAGCCAATAAATCGGTAACCCTTTGTAACTCTTTATCAGGATGATGAAAGTGCTCAAATACTTCCGTAGAGAAAATTATATTGAATTGGCCGCTGGGCAGAATAGGGTAAAAGAAGGGGTCATAGTTTTCACATTGATGCCCCATCCGTTGTAGCAGTTGAGATAGCACTGGCTGAGGGCCGCATCCGAAATCCAGTATTCTTGAGGAAGTATTTAAATAAGATAGAGCTGGCTCAATAGCTTGATTTAGAAATTTGACGTAGCCTTCATCCTCAATGTTGTTTTCATGATTTTCATAACGAGACTTTTCCGAAATGCCATCAGGTAAACTTTGAGCAGAAGTAAATATCAGCGAGCAATGATGACAGCTAAGGAACTCCCTGCCAAAGGATTCTATGGTTTTAGTTTCATCCAAAAGGATATTACAAAGAGGACATGAGGGTGATTTCATCGTAGTTGTTTGGAGTCTGAAATATGCAACTTTGATACAGAAATTGTGATTGGCGCGCCAAAAAAATCCACATTTTGAAGATTTTCACAATTCTCAAAATGGGATTATTAAAATCTTTTTCGGAAAACGATTCTTATTTCCTACACGGCCAGAACGGACTTTTGGATTCACTTTTTTCGGTGGTGATTATTTTACATTCTAACTTTTTCTACACTCCGATTTTAATTGTCAGGAAAATTTACAACTGTTAAGAAACTGATAATTAACAACCGAAATATGGATTTGTAGAATATGTTTTATTCTCAATTATTCAACTTTTTTGACCTTAAAAAATGGGCGTAACATGTTTGGAAGAACTGCCTAACTGTCTCAAAATGAAACGAAAAAAAGTTAAATCAATGATGTTTGATTTGAAATTTCGCCTTAATATTGACATGAAACATTAAGGGCCTGAAACACCCTGTAAAACTCTACATTATGAAAATTGCACTTTACATCGTCTCGTACACTACATTACTAATTGTTGCTTTAGTATCCTAAGGCACTAAACCGAAAAGCCTCGTCACCACAGTTCACTACTCAATGTTCTGGAGTGGCGAGGTTTCTTTGTTACAACTCGTCTTACTCTCACTCTACTCACATGAAAAAAACGCTTTACGCATTGTCGTACTCACTACTTTTTGTAGCGGCAATCTCCTGTCAAAAGGAAAATGAAAATGGCCAAACGCCATTCAACAATCAGGAATTTGTTTATCAAACAAGCGGGGAGGTAACCTTAACCTTAAAAGCCCCACTTAGCCTCAAAGGTGCTTCTTTTGAACTTTACACCAAAGATCCTGAGGAGGGAGGTGAACTGTTTGGGAAAGGTGCTTTGGATGCCAGCGGTTCCTTCACATCCAGTTTTTCCTTGCCTACCTACACCAAAACAATTTTCCTAAAGTCAACATATATCGGTTTACCCGGAAATTTAGAATTGGCGGTAACAAATGGAAAAGCCAAGTTTAATTTTGATACTGAGGCTAAAAAGAATTCGAAGAAAAGTACCAACGGTATATTAGGCCAAACTCAAGTAATTAATAATGTGGTTTATAGTTATTTAGGTACATACGATAATTTAGGTGTCCCGACTTACTTAACTACTCCTGATATTGTGGATCAAAGCTTACTGGCCGATGTAAACGCTTCTGTGCCAGAGGGTAGCAGGGTGCCAACCAGGAGCCCTCAATTTTTGGCAACTTCTAATGATACCGAAGTTGATATTACAGCCCTATCTGATGCCTGGGTAACCTTTGTAAGTGAGGGTGCAGGGTTTAGAAACGTGCTGGCCTATTACACCTATCCAACCAACAACCCGCCCGCAACCGCAAGTGATATTGATAGCATTAAACTAATTTTTCCGAATACATCATTCCTAAACTCTGGTGGAGGTTTACGCTCTGGTGATAAGGTGAGAATAGGTCGTTTCCCTGCTGGAACAAGCATAGGATGGGTACTTATCCAAAATGCATGGAACGGTTCATCGGTAAACCTAAATGCACTTAAATTGTACTCGCGTCCAGACTTTAACCCTGAGCCAAATGCGGCAGATCGCCAGCATAATGTTACTCTATATCATCAACTGCGAAACCTTGTGCTTATTGGGTTTGAAGACATTGCCAGAAACCTGAGTAATTGTGATCAGGATTTTAATGATTGCGTGTTTTACATCACAACCAACCCGGTAACCGCTATTAACAAAACTAATTTACCACCTGTATCAAGCGGATCAAACAATGATGATGATAACGATGGTGTAGACAACAACTCTGACAACTATCCAAATGACCCAAACAAGGCTTTTGATCAGCACTACCCCAACTCTACGAGCTTTGCCAGCATAGCTTTTGAAGATCTTTGGCCAGGTATGGGTGATTATGACTTTAATGATTTGGTGTTGGGTGTAAAATATAAGTACACCACTAATGCTTCAAATCTCATTACCAACATTAATATGAAGTTTGTGGTAACGCACATTGGCGCATCCTATCACAATGGTTTTGGAATGCAATTGCCATTTGCGGCCAGCTTAGTATCTCAGGTAACGGGCGCTAACCTTACCGAAAACATGATTAGTACAACCTCCGCAGGAGTAGAGGTAGGCCAGACTAAAGCAACCATTATAGTGTTTGACGATGCATTTGATAACTACGGGGATACGTTGAGTATTGATATTACGCTAGCCACACCCTATAGCTTTAGCCAGTTAAATACAGATGGACTTAACCCATTCATATTTGTAAATGGTGATAGGGGGAGAGAGGTTCACTTAATGGATCGGGCACCAACTGACCTTGCAAATGCGGCTTATTTTCGAACAGCCTCTGATAACTCAGACCCTTCAGGAGGGAGTTATTATCGCTCTGCCAACAATTACCCTTGGGCCATTGAAAT
>CAXBJE010000129.1:0-8230 GCA_963975525.1 uncultured Owenweeksia sp.
ATAACCATAAGCTTGTACTTGGCGCTTTCGGTTTTTAAGGCTAGGCCAACTACACCACCTAATAAAACAGAATTTTCGCCTAATTGCCCCTCTTGTACAGTTGCATAAACCAATTCATTATCTGTAGATTCATTTGCTCTAAAGTATTCTCCATAAACAACATCATCATAAAAACGTGTTGAGTTTTTGTAGGTAAGAGCCACAACATACCCCAACTTGTTACCAGATTTTAAAAGCTTCTGATTGCCATATGAAAGTCCTAAGTCATAATCTAAAAAACTACTTTGCTTCATAGCCCCCAATGTGGGATTGAAGCTTTTCATAAAAGCATTTATTTGTTCATCGGAGTATTGCCTGTTAATTGGATTTGGAATAGGATTACCATCTGCTCCTGCCGGTAGTTTTCTGGTACCGTCATCAAACCCTAAAAAATCGGTAGCACCACCATCGTAGGTCAAATAATCACTATTAAAATGCATGGATGGGTTATAACCTGCACCGATAGATACATTAAAAATTTCCTGAATAGGAAAATCTTTGGTTTCAATATTAACCACACCTCCGCTAAAATCTGCCGGCAATTCTGCCAAACCCGTTTTCAGCACTGTCATATTCTCCAACAGGTTGGTCGGAAAAATATCAATCTGTATAGCATTCCTATCAGGATCAAGGCCGGGGATATCAACACCATTCAGCATAGTTTTGGTATAGCGATCTCCCAAGCCTCTTACATATACATACTTGCCGCCTTCTACAGAAACACCGGTAACCCTTTTTGCGGCATCGCCTGCATCAGAATCTCCGGTTTTTTTAAGCTCACTAGATGATATACCATCCACAAGGTTTGTAGATTTCTTTTTGAGGGTAATTAAAGCAGCGGGTGTGTTCTTAGCAGCCTCCACACTTATAGTAACTTCTGCCAATTGGCTTGATGAAGTTTTTAACCTGATAACCTCTATCACATTTACTTTACCAGCTGTAACCTTCACCCCGGTAATGGTAACAGTGTTCATTCCAATAAACGACACTTCCAAATCATAAACACCAGGTTCTGCCGAAAGCTCAAACATACCATCAAAATCAGTGGTAGCGCCTACTAATGTTCCCTTAAGCACGGCATTTGCACTAAATAATGACTCACCGTTTCCATCATCAATTACCTGTCCTCTAATACTCCCCTTTTGAGCTATTAGTAAACCAGGAAAAACAAAAAATCCCAACAGGATTAGCGTGAAATACTTCTTCATGTATTTATAATTGAAAAAATTACTTTTCTAATGCAAACCGGTTAAAGTCTATTATTTGTGCTTGTGCACCTCAAACTAAAAAAAGCCTGCTTTAGAAATCTAAAGCAAGCTTTTAGGTGATTTAATATTTTTTACAATCCAACATTTCCAATTGCTCCAGACTGAGCAGCCCAGGTCCAAGAGAAATCATTAGAATTTTTAGCCGCACCAACAGTGTTTTGGTTTTTGGCAACAACGGTAGCGTTGATTGAACTTAGTACATCAGCAAGGGTTAAGCCTTCCAAAGTAACTTCAAAGTTTGCAACAGAACCTATTCCTGCTCCAGCAAAGCCACTGTAACCAGAAGTAATTTGACCAGCTTTAAGACCGAAGAAGTAGATACCGCTCATGTCAACATTGCTGTTATCATCAAAGTCGATCAACTCAATACCATTACCCATGTAAACAGTACCGTTCATGATTTTGTGGTTCATTCCAGTAACGTTAGTTCCTTCAGGCCCGTCCAATTCAAAAGCTCTGTCACCAGGATTTACAACAATAAAGTTGTCCAAAGTACCAGTCCAGTCCTGGTCGGTATCAATTGCATCATCACCACAATTCCATACCAAAGCGTTGGTAACACTTACAGTACCACCAAACCACTCAATACCATCGTCCTGGTTAGCAACAACCTCAACATTGTTGATAACAGTACCAGAACCAACACCACCTAGTGTAAGACCGTTGATTTCGTTACCTGCTCCAATGTTGGTACCTCCATGACGGATAGAAACATAAGTAAAGGAACCTGAGCTATGACCATCTTCAGTACCACCATAAAGTCCATTTACATCAGTAGTTGGAATACCTTCAATCTGGATAACAGATTTAGAAGAAGATACATGAGCTTTACCAAGGATGATAACACCACCCCAAAGACCATTATTTTCAGCGTCCATGTTTGGGCTCTTAATCATTCCTGGCTCAATATCGTCAGCAATTGTGGTGAAAATGATTGGCTGAGTAGCAGTACCGTTTGCCATAATTTTACCTTCTCTTGAAATAACAAGAGCAGAAGCAATTGCGCCAAGGCCTGGATTTGCTTTAATAACAGTACCGGCATCAATAGTAAGTGTAGCACCTCCTGTTACGGTTACACGGCCATCAAGCACATAAATATTACCATTATCAGATGTCCATGTTTGGTCGGTAGTAATTTCACCGCTTACTTCAATAACTTTATTATTGTTACCAGTAGGGCCAGTTACTTTGTCATCGTCATCACAAGATGTAAGTGCAAAAACAGCCGCTGCACTGTAAAGCAAAAGAGATTTTAAGTTTTTCATTAGGATTTTTTGTTTTTTAGATTTGCTGCAAAGGTGAGGTCATCATGTTAAGTCACTGTTAACCCAACTTAAACCTTTTGGGAAGTGGCAAAAATTAGGCTTTTGAATCGATATTCTTTAATTATCAATCAGTTACACAAAGAACTACGCCTATTATTAACACAAGGTTAAATCCATGGCTTTACCATTAAACTACTGTTAACTTCTCCGCTGATGTTTAGATATAAGTAATTTTGCCGCAAAATCAGTTTTATGAGCAATAGCGACTTTACCCTATTATTAGTTGACGATGAACCCGATATTCTGGAGTTTGTGGGGTACAACCTAAAAAAGGAAGGGTACAAGGTACTTACCGCCAACAACGGTGCGGATGGCCTTAAAGTGGCTAAAAAGGAAAAACCTCAACTCATACTTTTGGATGTAATGATGCCCGGAATGGACGGTATTGAAACATGCGACCAACTAAGGAAAGTTCCCGAGTTAGAGAATACCCTGATTGCCTTTTTAACCGCACGTGGCGAAGACTATAGCCAGGTTGCAGGTTTTGATGCCGGTGCTGATGATTACATCACCAAACCCATAAAACCAAAAGTGCTGGTAAGCCGTATAAAGGCATTACTAAGGCGCTATGGGCAAACACAAACAGCCGAAACTGATTCACTCCTCGAATTTGGTGACCTTACCATTGATCTGGAAAAATATCAGGTGCGCTTAAATGAGGATACCCTTGATCTTCCGCGTAAGGAATTTGAATTGCTAACCCTGCTTACCTCTACTCCCGGCAAGGTATTTCACCGAGATGAAATACTGGATAAGATTTGGGGAAACGATGTGATTGTTGGTGGCCGAACCATAGATGTGCATATCCGTAAACTGCGCGAAAAGATTGGTGACCACTACATCAAAACTGTAAAGGGTGTGGGCTATAAGTTTGAATCCTAGCTACCTTTACCTCATAAACAGGTTATATGCGCTTTGACAGGCCCAACATACTCGCCATGGCTGTGGCCGCCCTATTATGGGCCATGGCGCTGCTTTCTGTATCTCTGGCTTTCCTTTTTGGCGATATAGATGTTAACTGGCTCCTTGTATTCCTGCTCTCCATTGTATTGGCCGTTATTGCTTATTTCATCATTCGCTATTCCGTCAAAAATTTCATTTACAACAAGGTAAAAATCATCTACAAAAACATCCACGACTTAAAGATTGGTAGTGAAAGCGATGAGGATGATGTGGTGAGAAGTACAGATTTAGACATGGTAACCCGCGAGGTTTCGGAGTGGGCCAACCAGCGTAAAAACGAAATACAGGTACTGGAGGAGCGTGAAACCTTTAGACGGGAGTTTATCGGCAACATCTCTCACGAGCTAAAAACTCCCATCTTTAATATACAGGGCTACCTGCTTACATTACTGGATGGTGCTCTGGATGATCCTGAAATAAACCGCAAATACCTTAAGCGCGCCAACAAATCGGTGGACCGGATGATAAACATGGTGGATGATTTGGAAATGATCAGTAACCTGGAATCCAACCGTGTGCAACTCTCCTACTCAAACTTTAATATTGTGCTTTTGGTAAAAGAGGTAATGGAGCTGCTGGAAGACAAAGCCCATGAACGCGGCATTCAGCTGGTATTTAAAAAGGAATACGATAAGCCCATTAAAGTACATGCCGACAGGGCCAAAATAGAGCAGGTATTGATAAACCTTATGGCCAATGCCATTAAGTATGGTAAGGAAAAAGGTAAAGTTGAAGTTCGGTTTTACGATATGCACAATCAGGTGCTTACTGAAATTGCCGATGACGGGGTAGGTATTCCGCAAGAGGATATACCACGGGTGTTTGAGCGATTTTACCGGGTTGACAAAAGCCGCTCAAGAGATGCTGGGGGCACCGGGCTAGGGCTCTCTATAGTAAAGCACATAATGGAAGTACATAAGCAAACCATTAATGCCCGCAGTAGCGAAAACTCAGGCTCCACCTTTTCGTTTACCCTCAAAAAGGCCAAATAGGTTCTCCCAATCGGTTAGGCTGTTCTCTTCCTTTTTAAAGCCTTTGTATTCATTGGCTTTCGCCAGATCTTCATCCAGATTGATGTAATCCTGAGCGGTGTAACCAAAGCGTCCCTTGTGCAATTGGTAGCGCGCCAAATATTCCTGCTCCGGTTGTCCGGGAGTCGGAATCAGTAAAGCCTGATTTCCCAAAAAGTAATAATCCATTATAGAGCTGTAGCCCGATCGGCTAATTACCATCCCAGATGCTAAAATTGCGGCCTTTACCTGTTGGGCATTTGCCAATTCAATCACCTCAATGTTATCAGTCCGTAAAATTTCATCCCCATTTTCGGTTCCCCGGATGAATAAAAACTTGCCTTGGCGGGATTTAAGCTCCTGCCAAAGTTTTTTTTCCAGCAATGTACGCTGTGGTTCGGGGCCGCTCAGTATTACCGTTAAGTCGTATTTCTTTTCAGGATTCCGGAGCTTCTCATCATCCATAAACTGAGATTGTGGCCCAATAAATTGCACCGGCACCTTTGGGGAAAGTTTATGCGTTAATTCTCCCGAAAGGTTATGTTGATCAGCAAAATCGGGCACCCAGCATTCTGCAAAACGATTAATGAAAATGTGGTGTAAGCGAGAAGCCCAGTTGGTATTAAAGGGCATCATAATATGCAACTGATGGGTGATGTAAACCGATGGAATATTCTTGCTGTACCAACCTAAACGGTTATCCGAAATAACTCCGCAAGGTTTATAGCGTTTTACCAGTTTCTTTAAAATTCCCTTTTCCTTTCGGGAAACCAGCGCCACTCTTGGTAATTGCATTGCCAGTTTAAAAAGTTGAACACTGCCCTTACCATATTTAATGTTGTAGCCGGGCAGCTCATGGGTTTCTGCGTCTGGAAATACTTCTATGAGATATTTCAATGCTTGTCCATCCGAGGCAACAACCACTTCAAAACCATTCTGCCGTAAGGCATTAATAATAGAAACAGAGCGCGTGGCATGGCCTAAACCCCAGTTTAGCACACCATATAAAACAACTCTTTTACCCGAATTCTCCATCGTGGCGAAGGTAGGTTTCAGTTGGCAGTCCTTCAATTGGCCGTTTGCAATTTTTGCCAAATTCCCTTGTTGCAAAATGTGCTACTTGCAAACTGAAAACTGTACACATTGCAAATTGGAAACTACCTACTTTTGCCAAATGGCCAGAAAGAAATTAGAACGATTTAAGGATAACGCCAGTTACCCTCACGTTTTAGAACCCAAGCGGGATGATGTATTAAAGCAGTTTCACTTAAAAGGTAAGTGGAATGAATTTTTTAAAAATGACAACCCCATTGTATTGGAGTTGGGCTGTGGAAAAGGTGAGTACACCGTGGCGCTTGCTCAAAAATATCCCGATAAAAACTTTATAGGAGTTGATGTGAAAGGGGCCCGCATTTGGTACGGTGCCACTGAGGTTTTGGAAAAAGGCATGACCAATGCTGCATTTCTGCGTACCCAAATAGAGCTCATTGACCAATTATTTGCAGAAAATGAAGTTTCTGAAATCTGGATCACCTTCCCCGACCCTCAGATAAAGTATAAGCGCCTAAAGCACCGCATGACCAATCCTGAGTTTTTGAAATTGTATGCCAGTGTGCTGAAAAAAGACGGTGTGGTTCACCTGAAAACAGACAGTGAGTTTTTACACGGCTACACGCATGGCGTGCTACAGATTTTAGGACATCCGGTACATCGCGCGTTTCATGATATTGACCTTCAGCTTTACGATAAAACGGACATGCTACATACGGTAAAAACGTATTACGAAGGCCTCTTTAGAGGAAAAGGCAAAGCCATTACCTACATCAAATTTGGGGTGCATGGCCAATGAAAGCTTTTTTGAACGAGTGTATGCCGTAGCCCGGCTTATCCCTTACGGGAGAGTGACGAGCTATGGTGCCATTGCCAAGTTTATAGGTGCCGCGCGTAGCGCCCGCATGGTGGGCTATGCCATGAATGGTTCTATTGAAAGAGAAGATATTGCCGCACACAGAGTGGTAAACCGCAATGGACTCCTTACAGGGAAAGATCATTTTGGCGGAAGCCTCCTTATGGAACAGCTACTGGAAAGCGAGGGAGTAGAAGTGGAAAACAATCAGGTGAAGCATTTTAAAACCCTATTTTGGGATCCCTCGGAAGAGCTAAACCGCGAAGACTTTTTATAATGAATGGCAAATTATTTATAGTGCCCACGCCTATTGGCAACTTAAAGGATATGACTTTTAGAGCCATTGAAGTCCTCAATGAAGCCGATGTAATATTGGCCGAGGACACGCGCACCAGCGGCAAGCTGCTAAAGCACTATAACATTGATACCCACCTGCGCCCCTACCACATGCACAATGAGCATAAAGCGCTTGGCGGGTTGGTTGATGAATTGAAGAATGGACGCCAAATGGCTCTTATTACAGATGCCGGTACCCCTGCCATTTCTGATCCGGGTTTTCTTCTGGTGAGAGAAGCTATCCGCGAAAACGTGCCGGTTGAAACCTTACCAGGTGCCACGGCCTTTGTTCCGGCATTGGTAAACTCTGGCTTGCCAGCCCACAATTTTACATTTGAAGGGTTTCTCCCTGTTAAAAAAGGAAGGCAAACCAAACTGACCGAGTTGCAAACCGAAACCCGCACAATGATTTTTTACGAATCACCTTATCGCATTGTAAAAACCATGACCGACTTTGGAAAGTACTTTGGCGAAGACCGCCCCGCTTCCGTTTCTCGAGAAATCAGTAAGATGTTTGAAGAAACCGTGAGAGGTACTGTTGCAGAACTGGCACAACACTTTACCGATCATCCGCCTAAAGGCGAGTTTGTAGTTTGTGTTGGGGGAGCAACTGATTAGGTGCAAAAAAAAATCCCCACAACGGGGGATTTCAATTTCACTTTAAGTACTAGCTACCTAATACTAAATACCAGCTACTAAGTACTATATACTTCCTACCTCCGCTACACGTGCATAATCTCCGCTTCCTTGCGGTCAATCACGCTATCCACCAACTTCACATGTTTATCGGTCGCATCCTGTACACGGGCTTCAGCATTTTTTATGATATCTTCTGAAATGCCGTCTAATTTCTTAATCTCGTCATTGGCCTCTTTACGTGCATTACGGATTGCGATACGCGCTTCTTCAGCTTCGTGCTTTGCACTTTTCACCAAATCTTTTCTTCTATCCTCGGTTAGCACCGGGATGTTGATCATAATCTGCTCTCCGTTGTTCTGCGGGTTAAGCCCCAGATTAGAGTTCAAAATCGCCTTTTCAATTTCGGGTATCATGGTTTTTTCCCACGGCTGAACTGAAAGAGTACGGGCATCAGGAGTATTGATATTGGCAACTTGAGCCAAAGGCGTTTGGCTTCCGTAATAATCCACACGAATCCCATCCAACATAGTTGGGTTGGCACGGCCAGCACGGATTTTTAACAACTGTTTTTCAAGGTGTGCAATAGAGGCCTTCATCTGATCAATGGCGCTCTCAAGTATAATGTCAATATCTTCCATCTCTGAAGATTAATTAGTTAAAATTTAGTTTTGAACCAGTGTTCCCACTACTTCTCCGGTTACAATTTTATGCAGGTTGCCAGGCTTGTTCATATCAAACACAAGT
>CAXBJE010000130.1:0-8228 GCA_963975525.1 uncultured Owenweeksia sp.
TGATGTCCCCGATTATACGGAGCTGTTTGCTGAAGAAAAAGAGGCCCTCGGTAAGCTTAAAAAAGCTGTGCTTATGGTTGCAGGAAAAGCGGTGGAAAAATTTGCCATGGACATTGAGGAGCAGCAACAGATATTGATGAATGCCGCTGACATGATAATGGAAGTATATGCGGTGGAAAGTGCCGTATTACGTGCAGAGAAGTTGGCTGCTAAGAATGGTGAAGAGGCTGCTGCCAGACAAATAGATATGGCCCGCTTGTACTTGCACATGGCCATTGAAAAAATTGGCCATGCAGGACGGGAAGCCATTTACAGTTTTGCCGAAGGAGATGAGCAACGCATGCTGCTTATGGGATTAAAGCGCTTCACCAAAGTTCAAAACCCAATTAATGTTAGGGATGTAAGAAGACGAATTGCGGCAAAAGTGATTGAAGAAAATAAATACCCCTTCTAAGATTTTTTTAGATAGTTAGTTAACAGTTAGTTTAATAGCCCGATAGCGAAAGTTATTGGGCTTTATTAATTCATTTACACTTTCACTCTAGTCAATATCTTTAAAATATTTTCTGCGAGAAATAAAGACTAAGCCTAAATTGAAGTAATTTTCTGCAAAGTTTTATTTTACCAAAACCTGCATTTTCTGTGAAATATTTCGATTTTCATTCGTTTGCTCAACATTGTGAGGATTTTTTCACTGTTGTTGATTTTGACTTCAGATTTGTGGAGGTTAACCGTGTTTGGTGTAGTTTTCTTAAACTGACCGAGGGGGATATCATTTCTACAGATTTGCTACAGCAAATTTTTCACGAGGATATTGAAGGTTTTAAAAATACCATGCAAAATCTACCGGCAGGCGGCTTTATAAGTAAGCAGCGATTGCGCTTGCTGGGCTTTAATCATAACTTTATATATACCCGTTATTCAGCCCGAAAAACTAAAAATGGTTTTAATATAGTCTTTAGAAACGTTTCTCAGGAAACAGAAGATGCACGTGTTGTAAGGAAGGCTGCTCAGATGGGTGACCTTGGTGCATGGTCTCATGATCCCCTGGCTAATAAATCCTATTGGAATGAAGTGGTATATACTATATACGACTTGGGAACCGATGCCCCAATGGATCATGAAACTGTTGTGAATCTATATCACCCTGAAGATAAAGAGCGAATGCTGGGAGTTATAGGTAGATTGTATAAAGAGCAAAAGGGTTATGATGAAGTGACTAGGATTGTCACTCCAAAAAACAACCTCAAGTGGATAAGGGTAATGGCAGAGCCAGTGGTGAATGAAGGCAAAATAATCTGGATAAGTGGTTTTGCACAGGATATTACCCAGCGGCAAACCATACATGAAAAAATAAAACAGAGCGAAGAGCAGAAGTACCTAGCCCTAAAGGGAATCAAAAGTGGCATATTTGATCATGACCTTGTGAATGATGAAATTGAGTACAGCCCCGATTTTAAAAAAATGTTGGGGATAAAAAATAAATCGCAGTTGCAAAACCTTACAGACTTTATTCATCCTGATGATCTGGAAGAAGCCACCGCCCGTTTTTTTAGCGGGATTAAAAATCCCGGCCATTATTACACAAACCATTTTAGGCTTAGGGATACAAAGGATGGTTATCGGCACTATGAGATTTTTGGCTGGCGCAAAAAAGATCCACAAAGCAAAAGAACGATAAGGATAATTGGAAATGCCGTAGATGTGCACGAACGGGTATTGGCAGAAAAGAAACAGAAAAACTACTTGGCTCAGATGGAAGCCTTGTTGAACAATGGATTTGTAAACAGCGTATTGCTTGATGTAAAGGGACGAGTGCTTATGGCTGATGAAGATACCAGAAAGCTAGGTGTTCTTGAATTTGGTGCGGATGCCGTAGAGGCCAATGCCTATTTTGGAGATATTCTGCCCTTGGATGAACGTAAACGATTTGAAACTGAGCTGCCCAAAGTATTGTCAGGAGAAAAGGTGCGCAAAGAAGTTCAACATGTTTATGCTGATGGGAGTATTGGCTGGCTTGATGTTACTTATAATCCTGTAAGGATTAATAATGGTGAGATTACTGGCTTGGTTATAAGCTTTATGGATATTGGCAAAGCCAAGATGACGGAAATAGAAAGGCGCTACAACCAAAGCCGGTTAGATGAATTGAACAGGATGAAGGGGAATATCATTTCAAACCTGAGCCATGAAATACGCACTCCACTAAATGGGATAATAAACTCGACTGAGCTTTTGTCTGATGCAAATAGCGAGGAGGAGATTGCTGGTTTGCTCGATATACAAAAGAAATCTTCGGACAGATTGTTAAATACAATTGATGGCATTGTAAACCTTAGCAGAGTTGAGGCTGAAAAAAATACTTTAGAACAAGACGATGTGGAAATTAGTGCCTTGTTGCAATCTTGTTTTGATAAACTGTACACTCAGGCCAAGGTGAAAGGATTGGACATGATACTTAAAAATATTAATGAACCAATTTTTTTGATAGCAGATAGGTTGATGCTTGAGCAGAGCATTATAAACGTGATTAATAATGCGGTAAAATTTACAGTTAAGGGAGGAGTAACTATAAGTTCATTTAGGGTGGCCGATGAAATTTGGATAGAGGTACAGGATAGTGGAATTGGCATTTCTATAGAAAGCCAGGAACGTATTTTCAGCGATTTTGAGCAGGAAAGCATTGGGCATGCCCGGGCCTTTGAAGGTACTGGTGTTGGCCTGAGTTTTACAAAAAAGTTTCTCGAATTAATTGGGGGACAAATCCACGTGGTAAGCATAAAGGGTGAAGGAAGCATATTTACAATCACACTACCAGTAAGGAAATGAAAATACTATATGTTGAAGATAATAAGGCAAATGCCTACCTCTTAAAAATAATGCTTAGGGGGCATCAGGTGGATTTGGCCTACTCGGCCGGAGAAGCGCTTCGTATGTTAGAGAACAATTTGTACGACCTAATATTTTTAGACATCAACCTCGGAAATGATGAAATGGATGGAGTTGAACTTATGCAGATCATAAAAAAACTGCCTCGCTTTAATAACGTCCCAATTTGTACTATAACAGCTTATGCCATGCCATCAGATGAGAAGAGATTTCTTGAGGCAGGCTTTGATAAGTATTTTTCCAAGCCAATAGATCGGTCTGTTTTACTTCGCTCGATAAACGAATTTGCCTCTTAGCTTAATTTGAACTGATTGGCTGTAGGTAAAGGATCTGCTTGAAAACATGCCTGTGTTTCTGCAAAGCCTGAAACCCTTGGGAATACTATCAAAAAAGGCAAAGTTGGCCATCATGAGATGAATCAAAAAAATATTGGTGGGGTTAAAATCAAACTAGGAAAAGACTTACTTTCCATACCGATTAAGAACCCCCTTTTTTTATGATTAGGACAATCACCTTTTGCTTATCACTCCTAAGCTTCATGTCTTTTGGTCAGATTTATAATAGATCTATCGCCCAGTCAGCACATGAAAATGCACATGATATTTCGCGCATAGGAGGGTATACCTATTTGCTCATGGGTTCTACAGATTTGGATGCCACTCGAAGTTATTATGGAGTTGCAAAAATGGATGACCTGGGAAATATGGTTGGCTTTGATACCTTAGTCTTGTCTTCTGCCACCTCTCCATATCCACTTTCTGTGTTAAGTTCATCAATATATAAACTCCCTGATAGTACCTTTTACGTTTACGGTAGCTATGTTGATGGCTGTGATGTTATTTATGAAGCGGGTAGTTTTGTGATACATTATAATGGTAATCTGAATAAACTAAATCAAAAACTGTTTCCAGATTCGTTAAACGCCTTTAATAAAGTAGGAATACTGAGTTTAGGGGCAGGCGAATATGCTTTAACAATTCCAACGTCTGTATTCGGTTTTGACAGCGCACTAACTCAAACTTTTTTTCATCAATGGTCTGGAGATTACCTACAAGGCGCTGTTAGCTTGCCCAATAACCTTATAATGGAAGTAAGTAAATCCTTTATAACCAACTTAAATTCAACTTATTTATACAACACAACCACCAATATTACATCTCCTGGGCCGCAAATGGATGGATTGGTATATGATGCAAACGATACAGTTTTTGCAAGAATCGATGGAGGTGTAATATACATGCACCACAAAAGCAATTTGCTGGCTTATGATTCAATTAACATAGCGGCTGTTACAGGTTTTTCGCATGATAAGGTGTGGTTTCAGAAGGATGTGGTTTTGCTGGCTAATCTTAAAAACTATGCGGTTGTTTCAATGGACAATCTTCAGCTCGTTAAGGCTGATTCTATCCAAACCCAATGTGATTTTATAAAATATGAGGGGTTCTTCTCTTATCAGGATTCTATTTTGGCCACAGCAACTCAATTGAGGAATAGTAGATTTCAGATTGAAAGCTTTAATATTTATAAGCCCAAAGCACCTGCGTTTAGTGATGTGGAGCTTACCGTAAAAAATACCAGGATGGAGGTGGGTAGTATTTTTGAGCACGCCCCTAATGTCAGAACCGTATATTCTGATAATGATTGGAAAATTACTGTGGTGAACTTGGGTCAGGATACCATCAAAGAAATGGCACTTAAACACTATGTGGCTGATAACCCCTACTGTTTACCTTATGTGAGTTTAATTTTGAAAGAAAACTTAAGTCTTGCCCCGCTGGATACGTTGATTATAGAATTGGATTCTATCTCGCATGTCAGTACCATTTTTTCTACAACATACATTTCAAGGATAAATGTTGCGGTTGTTATGGTAAACAAAAATATAGTTAAGTCTAACCATTGGGGTGGAGGGAGTGCAACTGTATTAAATGTTGATATTGATGAAGAGGAGTTAAAACAGGAAGCGTTCAATGTCTTTCCAAACCCAACATCGGGTATTGTAAACCTGGAGTTTCTTAACAACTTTGATGGAACTATTGAGCTTTACAGCTTGTCTGGTAAGTTGTTAGAAGTGCGAAATGTTATAACTAAAGAAGGAGAGAAGTATTCATTGAATTTACTCGGTTATCCCACTGGCGTTTATATTATTCAAGCAGAATCTGATGATATTAGGTTTCAAAAGCAAATAATCAAGAATTAAATTATACTGAAATTCAAAAGCTTCTATTATTTTTTAGTTTTAGGGAAAATTATTTCTCCCTATGGCATACCGCATTTCCACTTTTGATGAATACAAATCCGAATACCAAAAAAGCATAGATGACCCGGAAGGATTTTGGGCAGCAATAGCCGAAAATTTTCAATGGCAAAAAAAGTGGGATACCACGCTGGAGTGGGAGTTTGAAACTCCAAAGGTGGAGTGGTTTAAAGGTGGTAAGCTCAATATTACCGAAAACTGTTTAGATCGCCATTTGGAAACCCGTGGTAACAAATTGGCCCTAATTTGGGAGCCTAACGATCCTAAAGAAAGGTTTGTGCGCCTTACCTACAAGGAGCTACATGAGCAGGTTTGTAAGTACGCCAATGTGCTAAAAAAGCATGGGGCCAAAAAGGGAGATCGTATAGCGCTTTACATGCCCATGATACCCGACCTGACTATTGCGGTGCTGGCTTGCGCCAGAATTGGAGCCGTTCACTCGGTGGTTTTTGCGGGGTTTTCGGCCAATGCCTTAGCCGACCGAATAAATGATGCGCAATGCAAAATGGTGCTTACCGCGGATGGGCTATATCGTGGATCAAAGGAAATTCCCGTAAAGGCAGTGGTTGACGAAGCCTTAAAAACCTGTCCGTCAATACAAACCGTAATTGTTTCGGAGCGTACTCAGTGGAATGTGAAAATGGCTGAAGGAAGAGATTTTTGGTTGCATGATGAGATAGATACGGTAGATAGGGAATGCATTGCTGAGCAGATGGATGCTGAGGATTTGTTATTCATTTTATATACCTCCGGAAGTACAGGAAAACCTAAGGGTGTGGTGCATACGTGTGGTGGCTATATGGTTTATGCCGGCTATAGTTTTGCCAATGTATTTCAATATGATGAAAGCGATATTTATTGGTGTACGGCAGATGTTGGTTGGGTTACGGGCCATACCTACATTGTATATGGCCCTTTGCTCAATGGTGCTACTACCATGATGTTTGAAGGCGTACCAACCTATCCCAGCCCGGGGCGATTTTGGCAAATTGTAGATAAGCATGGAGTAAATCAGTTTTATACCGCACCAACTGCAATAAGGGCGCTAATGGCTTGTGGAGAAGATCATGTTTTAAGCTATGGCCTCTACTCTTTAAAAGTTTTAGGAACAGTTGGCGAGCCCATCAATCAGGAGGCCTGGGAGTGGTATCATATACATATTGGAAAAGAGAAATGTCCTATAGTAGATACATGGTGGCAAACGGAAACTGGTGGTATTATGATATCAGGTTTGGGCGGACTTTCACCCATGCATCCAACGCATGCCGGCTATCCCTTACCGGGAATTCAACCCGTGTTGCTGGATCAGGAAGGAAAGGAAATAATTGAGAACGGAGTGGAGGGATATCTCGCGGTAAAGCACCCTTGGCCAAGTATGTTGCGCACCACCTATGGCGATCATGAGCGTTGTAAAAACACCTACTTCTCACATTACGCGGGTTATTACTTTACAGGAGATGGGGCCAAGCGCGATAAAGACGGTATGTATAGAATTATTGGCCGGGTGGATGATGTAATCAATGTAAGTGGACACCGGTTTGGAAC
The DNA here is from genome assembly GCA_963975525.1 of uncultured Owenweeksia sp. GTDB lineage: Bacteria > Bacteroidota > Bacteroidia > Flavobacteriales > Schleiferiaceae > Owenweeksia. Next base: position 6,692 of record CAXBJE010000130.1, read on the forward strand.
AGCTGAAATAGAAAATGCCATCAACTCTTTGGATGATATTGTGGCTGAAAGTGCAGTGGTGGGCTATCCTCATGATATAAAAGGACAAGCCATTTACGCCTATGTAATTACCAACAAACCTGTGGAAAACCCCGATAAAGTGCGCGCTGAGATAGTGGAGGCAGTTGTAAAGGAAATCGGAAAAATTGCCAAACCCGAAAAAATCCAGTTTGTAACGGGCCTCCCCAAAACCCGGTCAGGTAAAATTATGCGCAGAATTTTGCGGAAGATTGCCGAGGGGCAAACAGCCAACCTTGGAGATACTTCTACGCTGCTCGATCCGGAAGTGGTAGAGGAAATAAAGGCGGGGGCGATTTAAATCTGCTTACTCTTTCAACATCCTCCAAATAGGGCTGTGTTTGTACATGTGTCTCTTTAAATCTTTATAGGCAATACCCATTTCCCAATAATTATAACCCACATAAATTACCCCAAACAGCGTGTCGTACATCTGGACACAAATTATTAATGAGTCTTCCTCAAATTGATATTGTTGGCTGGTGAGGTACCGCTGCCCACTGCTTTCATCATCAAATTCTTCTGAGGTTAGGTCATAATATTTACCCTCAAAATAAAACTCCTTTTTCACCTTGTCGTAGATAGTTTCCATCACAGAGGGCTTAAATACGTCATCAAAACCAAAATGAGCATTGGAGTCAATGTCGAAAAAGCTATAGTGGCTTTGCCCATGCCCATGTGCTCCACCCGTGTATTCCCAATCCGATTCGGTAATGGCCATAACATTGGCCTTTATGGGACTAATGTCATAAGAGGTGTAAAAATTGTAAACCGTAGAGTCATAGTCATACGGGCTTTCGGGGTAGGTTATAGAATATAGATAGTCTGAAAGCAGCTCTGAGTTATTTGAGTAATCTGTGTATTCATCATCTCCCGCAAAACCTTCATCTAATTTTAGTATGGTGTCCAGCTGCCTATTATTTTTTTTGAAGAGGTATGAATGCGTGGTTGAGGTTTCTAAAAACTCGCTGGTACTTGTGTATTCCGCTCTTACAATTAAAAAGGTATCTGAGTTGTGGTAATAAGATTGCTGTTGAAAAGTACTCAGACTACATTCTTTATGTTGGCCAAATGCAGTTTGCATAAGGTAAAGAGTTATAAGCAAAACTTTTAGCTTCATGTTGTGTAAGGATTTTGGGAAAGGTACTGGGTGTAATATAAAAATTGAAAAGTTTAAATCAATGTTTCATAAAATAAGACACTGTAAATTTTATGACGGAATTTTATGATATTAGGCAACCCATTTGGATTTGTTAATCTAACTGGTGTAACCAATTAATTCTGCATTATGAAAAACCGCTACAATCTTGCCCTGTGTCTTTTTGTGCTTACCTCCATAAATCTGTTAGGTCAAGGTGAGCCGTCAAACCCACATTCTACTGATGGTATAACGGCAACCGGTTGGGCTGAAATAAAGGGTAATACAGTTTTAACTTTAAGAACGGCATCAATACAATCCAATTCTCTTGGAGTTACGATA
>CAXBJE010000131.1:0-8204 GCA_963975525.1 uncultured Owenweeksia sp.
AACTTTAAAGTCTTGCCCTTTGGCAATATCATTAAGCTCCACGAATTCCATCCCAAAGCGGATGTCCGGTTTGTCGCTACCGTATTTCTTCATGGCTTCATCATAAGTCATACGTGGAATTTCACCCACATCATTTCCAGTAATTTCCTTTATTAGATGGCGAGTTAAGCCTTCAAATGTGCTAAGGATGTCCTCTCTTTCCACAAAGGCCATTTCGCAGTCTATTTGTGTAAACTCTGGCTGGCGGTCGGCTCTAAGGTCTTCGTCTCTAAAACACTTTACTATTTGATAGTATTTATCCATACCACCTACCATAAGCAGTTGCTTAAAGGTTTGTGGCGATTGCGGCAAGGCATAAAACTGCCCCGAATTCATCCGTGAAGGAACCACAAAATCACGTGCTCCCTCAGGAGTGGATTTTATTAGATATGGGGTTTCCACATCTACAAAGCCGGCATTGGTCAGGTAATTTCTAACCGCCAGGTTCACTCTGTTTCTTAGTAGCAGGTTTTCACGCACCGGGTTTCTGCGTAAATCCAGGTAACGATATTTCATTCGAAGCTCCTCGCCACCATCGGTTTCATCTTCAATGGTAAATGGCGGAGTTTTGGAAGCATTAAGGATTTCCAGTTTCAAAACCTTTACCTCAATAGCACCAGTAGTAATATTGGCGTTTTTACTGCTGCGTTCAATTACCTCCCCTTCAACTTGAATTACAAACTCACGACCCAGTTTATTGGCAGCTTCCAATATTGAATTATCCCAAACTTCATTAAAGGCCAGCTGGGTAATACCATATCTGTCTCGCAGGTCCACAAAGGTCATCCCGCCAAGGTTGCGCACGCGCTGCACCCATCCGGCCAGCGTTACATTTTCATTAAGATTGCTAAGGGTCAACTCGCCACAGGTGTGGGTTCTGTACATCGGTAATTGAATTTAGCCCGCGAAATTACAAACATTAAGGGGCAAACTATATTTGTAGCCCATTAGAAACTGATTTGAAATTATCCTTCAGTTTGTTTTGGCATCTTTTACGGTCATATCTCGTCTTTTTTTCGCAACATAGTCTTACTATGTTTCTCAAAAAAGCCTTCACCTGACCAAAAAATTTGACCCTAAACAATTCTAAAAACAAATTCAAGACAGTTTCTTAAAAATCACCTATGGAACAAATAGATGTTTTTAACGATGAGTACTTTATGAAACAGGCGCTGCGCGAAGCACAGCTTGCATATGATGCCGATGAAGTACCTGTTGGGGCGGTAATCGTTTCTAATAAAAGAATAATAGGCCGAGGACACAATTTGGTGGAAAGACTTGTAGATGTTACTGCACATGCCGAAGTACAGGCCATCACAGCGGCAGCGGGGCATCTGGGAGCAAAATATCTTACGGATTGCACTCTTTATGTAACCCTGGAGCCATGCCCTATGTGTGCCGGTGCACTATTTTGGAGTCAGATTGGTAAGGTGGTATATGCCGCCAGTGACCCTAAACGGGGATTTATTGAAAATGGCGGAAAGCTACATCGTGGCACAGTTTTAGAAAAGGGGCCGTTTGAAGCTGAAGCCAGCGATCTCCTTAAAAAATATTTTCTCGGTAAGCGCTTATAATAAGCATGATAGGTCGGAGGATAATTTAACATTCAATTAAGATTGAGGTAGCTGATAAAGGTTTTGAAATAATTATTTTTGTATTTTAATTCTTACATCATGAAAATCTCTAACAAAAACATCCGATCGCTTATAAGCATAGGTACAATGCTGCTGGGTTTGGTAGCTGTAGCTGATCTTATATTTCTTATCTGGTCAGGCGCCCTGGGTAATCTTTTACACGGCTATGGAGCATTGGTAGTACCCGCCATTATTGTTGGTGCTTATACCTATTTAGGTTTGCCCATTTTCCAGTTCAACACAAAATCTAATGTGCTACACATAAAAAGCCACATGGCTTTTAGCAGCGTTTTTGGAAAAGACCTTTACATTATGAAAAAGAACATACTCCGTTTTGAAATAGACACCGTAAGGATTCGCAAAAAGCTTACGGTACATTACCTAAAAGATGGAAGAGAATTTAAAGAGACTTTTAGCATAAGCTTATTGAGCAACAAAAAAATTGCAGACCTAGCTAAAGAGGTTGATCTTATAGCATCTGAAAATGGCTGGACAAGCAATTCGCATTTATTTATATAACTTACACTGTGGTTAGTTTAGGTTTTAAGAAGGCCCTGGGATTCCAACCCCTTGGGCCTTCTTTCTTTTTATACCATCCCCATAGGTTTTTACATTTCATTGATTGGGTGTTGCAATCGCTTATCCGGGGTGGATTAGTAATTTTGTAAAAAATTTAGAATATGTATCCAGAAGAATTAATAGCCCCAATGAGGGAAGACCTTACCAGCGCAGGAATAAGGGAAACCAGAACTGCTGCTGAAGTTGAGGAAAGTATAAAGAAGGAAGGGACCACTTTGGTTGTAATTAACTCGGTATGTGGATGTGCTGCTGCCAATGCTCGCCCGGCAGTTAAGATGGCCGCCACTCACAGCAAAACTCCAGATCGTATGATCACCGCTTTTGCTGGAAATGATGTGGAAGCTGTAAACCAGGCGCGTGGAATGATGGCTCCATTTCCTCCATCATCACCATCAATGGCTTTGTTCAAAAACGGTGAGTTGGTACACATGATTGAGCGCCACCACATTGAAGGCCGTCAGGCAGAAATGATTGCCGATAACCTAAAAAGTGCCTTTGACGAGTACTGCTAGGAATTAAGCATTTATAGAGCTATAAACCCGAAGTGAGAAATTGCTTCGGGTTTTTTTGTGTAACCGGGTAGGTTTTGAAGGCCTGATTGCATATAAACGGGTTGTGTGGTGTTGACTGTGTGTGGCTGGTACGAGCGGAACATTCGCGCTAGTTGGGGCTGTAATAGCTGGCTAATGAACGCTATCCAGATTCTTATTTATTAAATCCTCCAGTTCGGTACCTTTAACGAAGGTCGTGGGAATATTTTCAGGATACTTTCCTCCGTTCAGTAAACCTTGTTTTAATGTCTCGATAATCAAGTTTTTTTCCTTGTTCAGAAAGTAATAGCACTCTGCTAATCTCAGTGCATACTTTGGATTATTTGGCTCCTCGTCCAAAGCCCTTTCAAAAAGAAACATGGCTCGTAAGTATTCATTCTCTATATAGAATGTATAACCAATACTATAATCATAATTGTGACGCGACATTCCCGCCATACGTGCCGAATCAAACATTATCCTTGACATTTCATGGTCTCCCAAATCAAGTAAATAATATAAAGCTGAATCAACAAAAACTTGTCTCTTCACCGAATCAAGAGACGCATTGTTCGGCACATTATCTAGTTGATTAACCTTTGTATTCAGACCTTGATCTTCATGCTGGAAGGAGTCCTGATTCCCACAAGAGTAAAAAAATAAAATCATCAACATCAATATTCTTCTCATATAAAAAGACCTAAGAGTTAACCAAAGAATAAGTAACAGAATAATAATTGAAAAGCATTGCTAACTATTGATTTCATGCGCTGTCCAGGTATTTAAAGTGGAGTAATCGAGAAAGGTACTGGTTTATAGCAAAAATATTGCGCATACTTTGCGCTAAGCAACAAATAAGCGAAACTAAATGATGTCATGGGCTTGTCCAAAAAGGGCGGACTCAAACGAAGTCAATATGCTATTAGAATAGGGCATTGCAAAAAAAAAGTCCGCCCCAACTAGGGCGGACTTTACAGTTCCATAAGTTTTTAGACTACTTCACAATCAGCTTACTTATGTTTACTTCCCCTTTGCTATTCTTAATGTTTAAGAGATAAAGGCCTGGGGTTAGGTTACCTTTTTCAATTACAACGGTTCCGCTTACATCACTTTGGGTGTTTACCACTGTACCAGTTACATCTACTAATGAGATGTTATATTTTTCATTTTCATCCAGACTAACTGATACCTTGTGGCTAAATGGATTTGGATAAATTTCAATTGAGCTGTTCGCAAAGTTTTCTTCAAGTCCAATTCCCGGGATTGCAGTACACTCATTCCATACAAAAGCCAGGGTTTTTGGTAAATCATCAGGGCGAACATAAATCCTGTTAAAACCACCTACACCACTCGGTTCAACACAAGAGCTATCCACAAGTCCGGCAAAATCTTCTTCCTTATAACCATTGGGGTCATTGGCAGCACCGGTAGGGTCACCATTTAAAAATTTATAATTTATACGGGCCGGACAAATACCAGTAACAGTTGTTTCGTATAGACCTGGTTTTCCGGTAACAGGGGTCATTAAAATAGCTCCGCCTTGCCATCCCGGGGTAGTAAAGTCTCCTTCTAAGTAAATATCAGATAGGGTAACGTTAGGGTCAGAGTAATTGGTTACGTCAACTACAAACCTGATGTCTGATGGATTTGGCTTTGGAACGCAAGCACCATAAGTATCAAATCCAAAGCAACGTACTGGCAATATGGTATCGCTGGTAAGCATTACTTTTTTATTGTTTCCACCTTCCCAATTTGTAGAGCCTCCTTGAATGTAGCGTATTTTAAAGTCTACTTCGCCCTCTGGTACACGCACAGTTAGTTCATAAATGTCATCATTGTTGGCATCGGTAAGATACTGGCCACCACTCCAAGAGTTTAAGTTACCCGCAATGTCAACAGTGTCTGAAGTAAAGCCACAAACGTTTTGCATATCTACTCTAAAGGTGATGTTAAACGTATCTGGAACAAAACAAGACACACACTGGCCAAAGCACACAGGGCCGTAAATGCTGTCGTTTGCAATTTTTGCAAAACGGTTACCATTCCTGTTACATGCCGATGGTACAGACTCGTTAAGGCTCCAGTCAGTTCCATTAATAAACTTGAATTCGCCAGTAGTATTTGCAGCCATATAAGAGATAGTGCGGTAAATACTATCACCCTTTAGATCTGTCATTGCAATGGCTCCTGGACTCCAGGCTGGGGTGAAAAAACCACCAGCAACGCTTACTGTATCATCTACAGTAGCCTGTAGGCTCATATCTACTAAAAGTGTAAGTGCCTTCATTCCGGCTGGTGCAGCACCACCAAATCTAATAGCGGGCATGGTGGTATCAGAGCGTACGTCTATCCAACGGTTAGAATTTCCGGTACCTAAATCTACCTGGCATGGCACAGGGATAGACTCCTCGCCAGCTCCCCAGTTATTGTCATTAATAAACTTAAACTCATAAACTCCATTTGGAATGTTTACCGTTGCAGCATAAATGTTTGTAGTTCCCACTTGAGTTAATGCGGTGGCTCCCGGTTGCCATGCTGGCGACTGAAAACTTCCTGCAACATGCACTCCATTGGTGCTTATGGTTTGCCCAGTCATGTCAACACGAAAGGTCACCATGTTTTGTGCAAATAGCCCGGCAGAGAAAAGCAGGGCGCCTAAAACTGAATAAATTTTTCTCATAAGAAAGAGGATTTAAAAATATTTATTGGTACTTAGTGTAAAAATTACAATTACTCGCAAGATATAAAATATTCCCAACCGTTGATTACTATTGAATCATAAAAAAGCAACCGCCATAAAATGAAAGGAAAAATTTACAAACACCTCCCTACACAAATCCTATTTGCTTTGCTAATCATTAATTCATGCATTGCTCAAACCAAAATATTTCCTCCGCATTGGTGGGTAAGCATGGAAAATGACACTCTGGAGTTACTGGTGTATAATAAAAATGCACTTCAGGAAGCGCCAAAGGTTAAGGGAAATGTTCAGGTCCTTTCGTCAGAGTTGGCCACCAATCCAAACTATGCCTATGTGATGCTAAGGCTTGATAAAGCCAACCCCCAAACCCTTAAAATTGGGGAAGGCAGGCAGTCTGTTAAGTTTGAAATTAAAAGTCGGTCTGGAGTTCAGCCAGCGGAAATTGGCTCTGCCGATGCAATGTACCTGATTACTCCAGATCGTTTCGCCAATGGCGATCCTGGTAATGATCACCCAAAAGGTTTTAAAGAAAAGAAATATGGCCGGGACAAGCCCTATGGCCGTCATGGTGGCGATATTAAAGGGATAACTGAGCATCTTGACTATATAAAGAATTTGGGGTTTAACACATTATGGATTTCACCACTTGTTACCAACGACCAACCTGAGGAATCCTACCATGGGTACGCTTTTACTGATCACTATTCTATTGACCCACGCTTTGGCAGCAATGCCGAATATGCCGATTTGGTAAAGCAAATGCACAGTCGTGATATGAAAATGGTGATGGATGTGGTGTACAATCATGTGGGAGATCAACATTTACTTTTTACTGATTTACCAGATTCCGGTTTCTTCAACTGGCATAAAGGATATAAAGATGGCTTTCGCCAGACCAGTTACCGGGCCGCAACCTTATTCGATCCACATGCTTCGGAATCTGATAAAGAGCAATTCAGGGATGGGTGGTTTGTAAAGCACATGCCCGATCTGAACCAAAAGAATCCGCATGTAGCCAAGTTTCTTATTCAAAATTCCATTTGGTGGATTGAGGAGTTTGGGGTGGATGCTTTTAGAATAGATACCTATACCTATCCTGACCAAAACTTTATGGGGAAGCTGGCAAAGTCTATAAATAGGGAATACCCAAACTTTTTCCTTTTCGGAGAAACCTGGGTGCATCACCCCGAGATTCAGAGCTATTTTACGAAAGGCAATAAGCTTAATCCCGTGCAAACGCAGCTAGATGCTGTAACTGACTTTACACTTTACTATGCCTTACAGGAAGCACTGAATCAAAAGGCAGGCTGGAATGAAGGAATTACAAAAGTGTACTACCGACTGGCCGCAGACTACCTATATGAGAGGCCGGATTTGATGGTTACTTTTTTAGACAATCATGATTTGGCAAGGGCTCTTGGCCAATATGGTGGAGATATACAAAAGCTAAAAACGGCACTAGGTATGCTCTTCACCTTACGGGGAATTCCATGTGTGTATTATGGCACTGAGGTGCTGATGAAAGCTACGGATGGCCACGGGCATATTCGAGAAGATTTTGCTGGCGGCTGGTCTAATGACTCTATAAACAAGTTTACCGAGCATGGCCGAAGCAAGGCTGAAAATGAGATGCATGATTACATCAAAAAGTTATTGGATTACCGTAAAAACTCTAAAGCTTTAACGGAGGGCAAACTAACCCAGTTTGTGCCGCAGGATGGTGTGTATGTATACTTCCGCCACCGCGAAACGGCAACCGTAATGGTAGTTGTAAACGCCAACCAGGAGGAGGAAAAAACAGTTAGCCTAAAGCGATTTGAAGAACTATGGCCAGCTGGCTCAAGCGGTAAAAATATCCTTAGCGGCCAGTCTTTCAGCGGAAGTGAAATTAAATTGGAACCAAAAAGCATTCAGATTATTGAACTGAATTAATCGACATCTTCGGGGATGTAGGTTATTGCTTTTTTGTCTGTTATCAGCAAATTGCATAGTCCTGCTAACACCAAAGATCCACCAGCCAACAGCATGGCGTTTATGGAATCCTCACCAAAAATGAGTTGATATAAAAAGTTGAGCCCACCCGTGGCGGCAATTATTTGTGGGATTACGATAAACATGTTGAATAGCCCCATAAACACGCCCATCTTTTTCGGATCAATACTGCTGGAAAGCATAGCATAGGGCATTGATAGAATGCTCCCCCAGGCAATCCCGATAAGGGCAAAAGAGCCTATGAGGTAGTGGTGATCGGTAATAAAATACATTGAAACAAAACCAAGCCCGCCAAGCACCAAACTACCCAGGTGTACTAACTTTCGGTTGATTCTCTTTTTAGAGGTATAGAGAGTCAGGAGCAGGGCAAAGCCCATTGAGGAAAGACCATAAAATCCCATGTGCGACCCAACAAGGTCTGCAGCATCATTGTACTTTTTGTCCGCTTCTTTATAAACCAGAAGGGCCTCATCAGTAGATTCGGCCACATTTATTTCAATGGGTTTGGGAGATTGAAACACGTGTTCTGTTAAAGCGGGGGTGGCCAAACTCCACATGGCAAAAAATGCAAACCAGCTAAAAAACTGAACCAACCCAAGTTTGGCCATGGTTTTCGGCATGTTTACCACCAAACCAACAATCTCGGTAATGGCTTTTCCAAAACCTTTGGTTTCTTGTTTTTCGCGCTCAAAAGCCTCCATGTCTTCGGGCGGATACTCCTTTGTGGTA
>CAXBJE010000132.1:0-8128 GCA_963975525.1 uncultured Owenweeksia sp.
AGACCACTCCATCAGTGTAACTGTAAATGTGCCCGAAGATATTGCCGAAGAAAAAGTTGGTGAAATCTACCGCACAGGTTGGGAGAGTGGCTGCAAGGGAATAACGGTGTACCGTGAAGGAAGTCGCTCGGGTGTGTTGGTATCAAATGATGATAACAAAAAGAAGAAGGAAGAAATCATTGCTGACCGTAAAGCACCAGCTAGGCCAAAGGTTTTGGAGGCTACCGTGGTTCGATTTAACAATAATGAAGAGCGCTGGATTGCAGTGATTGGCCTGTTGAATGACCGCCCTTATGAGATTTTTACCGGCCGGGCTGAAGATGCCTTCCACCTGCCACATTGGTGTAAATCTGGTTTGGTAATTAAGAATAAGGATGAACAAGGCCAAACCCGCTACGACTTTCAGTATAAAGACAAAGACGACTACAAGATTACCATCGAGGCCCTTTCGCGCTCTTTCAACCCTGAATTCTGGAATTACGCCAAACTGATAAGTGGCGTACTTCGTCACGGAATGCCCTTGCTGGATGTGGTTCACATGGTGGATAATCTCCACTTAAGTGATGACTCCCTTAATACCTGGAAAAATGGGGTTATCCGTGGGTTAAAGAGCTTTATTCCGTCAGGCACCAAAGCATTAGATAGCGTTTGTAAAGATTGTGGTGAAGACTCAGTAGTGTACGAAGAAGGTTGCCTAATCTGCAAAAGCTGCGGAAATAGCAAGTGTGGGTAGTGGCTTGGTACTTGTTTAACAGGGGTAAGTTTTCTTATCCCTGTCCACAAAACTTCCATTCTGTGAAATACCTTCTATTCACATTTTTGTCAATTGCTTTAACAGGATGTTTCCTCAGATCTAGACCGATCAGTTTTTTGGAGGAACGGGAATTATATCTCCCCAAACAGCATGGGCCAGCGGTAGAAAGATTAGATACTATTGATGGAAACCCGGTAGTTATAACCGAGTACCGGGAGGAGAAGGGAAACGTTTACAGCCGTTCAGTTAAGCTTTCTAAAATTCTACAGGCCGATACCTTTTACTATCCTAATGGCCGATATTATTCGTGGCGGGTAAGCAAGCTTTGTACAAACCCTACTGATCATCTGTATGACTCTTTGGTGAATCAGCAATATGATAAAAAGGGAAGACCACAATCCCGAAGCACCTCCTTATATCATGAGGTGGATACTGCCTATGTTCAGTACTTTGATGAATCTGGAAATTTATTGCCAGAGCACCACCGGATTATAATGACGGAGCTGGAGATAAAAAAGTAGGGTTGCTAGTGCAGCACAAGTTGATTGGCCTTTATATTCCTGTATTGCTCAAAATAGTAAGCATGTTTTCTGCCTTTCTTAATAATGGCAAGGCTGTTTTTAAAGCCTTCGTTAAATAGTAAGTCCAATATGCACATATAAGGAACAAAGTCTTTGCTACCTTGATTGTACCGAGGGTGTGAGTAGTTGTGATAGTAGAGTTCTATATCATTGGCTATAAAGGCTCCCCCAGGAGATTCCATTTCAATGTAATTGAAGGAGCCAACCGGTGATAGGTAAGCTGTTGTTCTGCTAAGCTTACAGAGTTCGGTTAGCAGGTGATCTTTTTTGCTTTCCGATTCCAGAGGCAGTTCTGATGATCGATAAAAGTCTGTTTTTATTCCCAATTTTTGGGAGAAGACTTTTATCAGCGAAATATTAAAGTTGGCAAGACTGGAGAATGGAAGCTGATAAACGCTTAGCAGTATGGGAAACACTTCGGTAAAATAGGGGGTCTTTTTATAAGCATGCTCAATGCTGTGCAAATGCTTTTCTTTCCAGTTTTGTGTTTCACACAGTTTAGCTTCGCATATCAGTGTTTCGTCTCTGTGTCCGGTTTTTTGTAATGGAACAGTTAAAAACAATTCGCCTTGTTTGGTATTAATGCGGTTACGCACCTGCCAGCTTCTGCGGGCCAATTGTACTGAATCCAAAAAAACAAATTTGTTTACCTGGTCAATAAGGTCAAAATAGCCAAGCCAGGGCAGATAGGTGGGTTGCATTATGGCTGTAGTCATGGCTAAAGTGGTTTAATGTTTCCCCAAACTATAATGTCTACATTATTAATGAGGTGGCCTCTTTGTGGGTTTTCAAAGCTTAAATTGCAACTTACCACATTGGTCAATTGCATGTATTGACCAATTAAATTGGTTAACTCATCCTTTGTAAAGAAGGTATTTATACAACCCTCTTCATTGGTTTCGTCAAAGTCAAATTTATAGGTGCGTGGTCCCATTTTTTCGCCCTTACCAAATCGATAATCCTCAGGGCTTCTAAAACGAAGCATTAAGAGACCATCCTCCTTAATCATGCTTTTTTTGGCGTAGCACTCAAACATTTTATTGATTTCAAAAACATCAGTATAATAAAAGCTACCGGGCAACAGAATCACATCAAAGGGTTCACCCTCGTAGTTTTTTACATAATCCAGCATATCCATTTGGTGGAAGCTGAATGTGTTGCTCAACCCATTGGCCGTTTTCGATTTTTCAAAGTTGTGCTTGGCATTGGCAACGGCTTCATCCGAAATGTCCACACCCTCTACATCCCATCCGTACTCGTAAAAAAGCAAAAGATTGTTTCCATTGGATGGGCCAATTTCCATTACCCTTCCTGGGTGTTTATGCAATTCATTTTTGAAAAAAAATTTGGTCACAAATTCATCCGGATACTTTAAGCCTTTGATTTCGGGTACAAACATGCCTATGATTTTTAGTTGTATGGCAAGAGTATGGAGGTAGAATTAAGGTGGAATTAAAACCACATTAAAATGAGATTAAAGATGCGGGAACGGAGAAATTTGAGAAGTAAAATTTCAAATTCAGGCATTTTCCTACTTTTTTGTACTCGTAAATTCTACAGAGATAAAACCGCTTTCAATTGGGGATTAGCACAATGGGGTAAATCATAAATTTTAAATAACATTACCGTCATAAACATGAAAACTCTATGATGAAAGAATCCCTTACCCACACTAAGTTTCAGACAAGCGGGAATACAATAGTTTGGATTGTTGATGATGACGCAGTTAGCCGTTTTCTTACAAGGAAAATATTAGAAATCCGATGTAATCATACATTGGATATTATTGAATTTTCGAGTGGGAAGGAGGCGATTAAGGCTGTAGATCAATTAAGAAGCCTGCCACCTGATGTAATTTTTCTGGATATAGATATGCCTTATGTAAGTGGCTGGGACTTTTTGGATTATCTGGAAGAATCCGGCAAGTTTAAAAACAGCCGAATTGCAATGCTGGCCTCATCTGGTGAAGTTGATGATAGCCATCGTGCCCTTTCTTATGAGAGAGTAAACATCTACTTCCAGAAGCCTCTAAAAATTGAGCATATTAAAGATTTGATGCTGTTGGAGAAAGTGGCACACTAGCCGGTTCTGCTTTCTTTTCTGATTGATGTTGAATGTATAAGTCTCACACAAGGCAATACATTAAGTCATGTTGTGCCAAAAATCAATATTGCTTCATGTCTTTATTTAGTATTATTGAGGATCAATAAACACGTCAGAGATTTCATCAATATAGCATTATGGACGAGACAACACTACAGGCGCTGGAACAGGCTCTTGAGCTATCAAGCGATAATAGCATACTAAGGAAGCAGGTAGCTAATGGATACTATTCCATTGGGAATTATGAGAAAGCCAAAAAGCACCTCAATATTTTGCTGCAAAGCTCTAAGGACTATGACGCTAAGGTTCAGCTTGCCAAATGTTATAGTAAACTGGGGGATATTACCACAGGTCTGATTGTATGTGAGGATCTGCTGGCCAATGGGGATGATGATTCTGAAGTGTTTTTTATGTACGTGGAGTTTTTGATAAGCGATGGTCAAATCACTGAGGCAATAGAGCTCTATCAGGATTACCAGCAACGAAACCCTCATACGGCCCATGATGGTATAGAGGCAAAGCTAAAACTACCAAGTGGCGGGGCGTTGGATGAGGATTACGTTGATGAGGAGGAATTTTTTATGGAGAAGCCCGATATCAACTTTTCTAATGTTGGTGGAATGGATGAGATTAAAGAGGAAATCCGCATTAAGATTATTCACCCCTTAAACAATCCTGATTTATACAAGGCCTTTGGTAAAAAAACCGGTGGTGGTATTTTGCTTTTCGGACCTCCCGGCTGTGGTAAAACCTTCTTGGCGAAAGCCACCGCGGGAGAAATCAACTCAAAGTTTATCTCCGTTGGGCTGGATGATATACTGGACATGTGGATTGGCAATAGCGAGAAAAATCTAAGTGCAAAGTTTGAGCTGGCCCGCGCCAATACGCCATGTGTTTTATTTTTTGATGAGATAGATGCTTTGGGCAGTAAACGCAATGACCTAAAACAATCAGGGGGTAGAAATCTCATAAACCAGTTTTTACATGAGTTGGATGGTGTGGATTCTCAAAATGACGGAATTTTGGTTTTGGGAGCCACAAACTCGCTTTGGCACATGGATTCTGCTTTTTTACGTCCGGGCAGATTTGACCGAATCATTTTTGTGGGCCCACCAGATGAGGCAGCCCGTGAAAAAGTACTGGAACTTCAACTAGCCGGGCGTCCTGCAAAGGATATCAACTATAAAAAGATTGCCTCAAAAACTGCTGATTTTAGCGGGGCCGATATTCAATCATTGGTGGATTATGCTGTTGAGGAAAAACTAGGGGAGTCCATCAAATCGGGTAAAATAGAGGCTGTAACCACTAAGGATTTGCTGAATGCCATAAAGAAGGTGCGGCCGAGTACAAAAGATTGGTTTAATACCGCCCGCAATTATGCCTTGTATTCCAACTCCTCAGGGTTGTATGATGAAATCCTGAAAAAACTCTAACGTATGTCTTTTGAGCAAGTGCAGCGCATTCAATTTTTAATTGAGCGTAAAAAATACAGGGAGGCTCATGCTTCAATAACTCAAGCCTTAAGCGATAGCCCAGATGAAGGATCATTACATGGTATGCAGGCGCAGCTTTTTTTAGAAGAAGATGACCTTAAAAAAGCCATGTTGGCCATAAATACGGCAATAGGTTTACAGCCCGAAAATGATTTTCATCACTCTGTAAAATCCAGAATTTATCATCAGATGGGCGAGTATAAAAAAGCCCTCGAAAGTATAGACGAAGCCATAAGGCTGGATGCCGAGTATGCACACTACTACGGCCAAAGAGCTTTGGTGCTGCTGGCATTGGAGAAAAAGCAGGAGGCCATAAGTACTGCCAAAGAAGGGCTGGAGCTGGAAGCAGATAATGATTTGTGTGTAAATGTACTTTCCATGGCGCTTGGCTCTAGCGGTAAGGTAGAAGAGTCTCGCGAGGTGCTGGGAGATTTGCTGGCAGAGAACCCTGAAAATGCGCTTACCCAGGCCAACATGGGTTACAGCTATCTCCGTAAGGGAGATATACCCAAAGCAAAGGAACATTTTAGGGCGGCTTTACTTATTGATCCCGAGTTGGAATATTCCCGTGTGGGTATGATGGAAGCCATCAAGGCTACAAATTTTTTCTACCGTAAAATTCTGGCTTATGCCGTGTGGATGGAACGGCAGTCTGAAGGAAAGCGCTGGGTCTTTATTATTGGGATGATTGTAATAGTAAAGATTTTGCCCTTTTTGCTGCCCTTCTATTTAATTTTTGTTTTCTGGGTTTGGTTTGCACCGCCAATTGCAGATGCCGTTTTGTATGTAGATAAAAACGGACGCTATCTTATGACTCGTCAAAACAGAATTCTAACAGAAGTTAACATCGGGCTTTTATCTCTCTCTGCAATTAGTTTGGCCATATTAACCCCACTTATATCTTCCGGATTTTTGGCCCTTGCGTTTGGTGCATTTGCCGCAATAGTGCCCGTTTATCATATCGATGTTAAAGAGAAACTCTCCAATAAAGTAATAATGGGAGGCTTTGCAGCAGTTTTTGTGGGCCTAGGTGCCGCCCATGTATTTTTCACCTTAATGCACTCAGATGTGGATTATATATGGCTTGTGCTCATTGGGGTTGTGGTTTTGTTTACCTGGGTATCCAATCTGTTTAGTGAATAGCCCAGCCTAGTTTAAATTATGCTTTTGACTAATGGCCGGAATTATGGATTTGGAAGCCAGTACAAACGCTTGGGCTATGAGGCAGGTTATTATTAAGACTACAACCAGCAGTTGTGTTATTACGTCTGCATTTGAGGTAAGTCTTTCGTTTTCGGTTTGTAATTTTTGACCAACCCGTGTTTGAATATTGCTTAGTTCCATAAGTTCTTCCCGGATGTTGCTGTACTGAATGTCCAGTTTGGCTAACTCGCTGTCTGTGGGCGAGGTGATCAAATTAGCCTCAAGTTGGTTATAGGCATTTAGTTCTGCTTTCAACTGTTCTAAAGAAACACTTTCGTCTTCCACCAAATAGGTTTGCTCAAAAGCCGTAATAATAGAATCTTCCTTGTGCTGATGCCATGATAATGTCTTTTGGATTTCCTCTACCTGTTGATCTTCATACCTCGCTTTAGAAAGCATTAGCAATCGCCTTTGAGCTATATGGTCAGAAAGGTGAAATATAGCCGTTGATGGAATTAATCGGTCATTATACATAGAAGCGGAGCCCTCATTCATTTTGCTGAAAAAGTATCTTTCTACCAGTACTCCACACAGCAGCAGTATTATCATTGATAATAAAGTGATGGCCACTTTAGATTTTGAACTGATTGAATACAGGTTCTTCATTATAAACTCATTTATGCTGAAACAGCATTAGCAAAAAGCCTGCTATAATAACGAAGAATTTCTTAGGTCTCCTTTAACTTTGACGAAAATTCCCTACAAATGTCGGAGCCAGATCTAAATGCTTTAGAAGAGCGGATAAAAGAACTTACCTGCCTTTATGATATTTCTACGCTGGCTTCAGCACATGCAGATTCTCTACAGGATTTGCTTCAGGCCATTTCAGAAAGGGTAGCGGTAGCTTGGCGATATTCCAGCGATGCTGTTGCAGAGATAAGGTTAGAGCAAAAAAGCTATGCATCTGGTAACATACCTGTCCAAGCGGTAAGCCGCAGCCAACCCATTAGTATAGATGGAGAAATGGCT
Organism: uncultured Owenweeksia sp.; assembly: GCA_963975525.1. Lineage (GTDB taxonomy): Bacteria > Bacteroidota > Bacteroidia > Flavobacteriales > Schleiferiaceae > Owenweeksia. Next base: position 7,104 of record CAXBJE010000132.1, read on the forward strand.
GGTGTTATAAAGATTTACTATCCATCGCCACAATACTCCGAAAAGCACTTTTTGCCGGAAGAAGATCAGTTACTTAAAAAGCTTTCGCAGGAGGTGGCCAACATTGTAGAGCGCCACCAGCGGATTGAAAAGGAGGAATTATTGAAACGGAGTGTAGAGCGTAACGACAGGTTGAGCATACTGGGTGAAATTACAGCCGGTATTGCGCATGAACTAAATACTCCCCTTGGTAATATTTTAGGATTTTCCGAATTGATATCAGAAAAAGCACCTGAGGGACAGATTAAGCATGATGCAGGAAAAATAACGGCATCTGCCATGCATGCCCGTGAGGTGGTTAAAAAACTTATGTTTTTTAGCTGTGAAATGCCCCAACAAATGGAATCCATTGCCATTAACCCCTTGGTGGATGATGCTCTTAAGTTGCTACAGCCCTCCCTGCATAGTGCCGGTATTGATCTCCATTTTGAGCCTGATCCAAAAGGTGTATTTGGACGATTGGACCCCATTCAATTTACTCAGGTAATATTTAACCTAATCATTAATGCTATCCACGCTTCTCCTTCGGGTAGCACTATTTGGGTAAAGATTCTTGCCGTTGATGATAAGCTAAACCTCACTATTAGAGATGAAGGCCACGGAATTCCCGTTGAAGCACAGGCCAAAATATTTGAGCCCTTTTTTACTACTAAAGATGTGGGTGAAGGTTCCGGACTCGGCCTTAGTGTGGTGCACGGAATAGTAAAAAGCCATGGAGGCTCCATCCGTTTTAGTACTGAAGAGGGAAAGGGAACCACATTTAACGTAAGCTTACCTTTACACCCATGACCAAGGAACACATACTTATTGTAGATGATTCGCATGACATGCTGGAAGTGCTGCGCAGGCAGCTTGGCGATTTAGGTTATGGCACCTTTCAGGCCAGCAATGTGATGGATGCAGTAGACATTTTAAAAGGCAGTACACCCGATTTACTTATTACCGATTTGCAGATGCCCGGGGTAAACGGAATGCAACTGGTAAAG
>CAXBJE010000133.1:0-8055 GCA_963975525.1 uncultured Owenweeksia sp.
ATTTATATAGAACGCTCCCCCGCTAGCTAGGGTTCTCCCTTGTGAACTTGTCATTTTTTGAGAAAAAATCATATCCGATGCAGATCGAATTTCCTGGAGTTGAAAGGTGAAACTCCCTATAATAGGAAATCCGGCCAGATTTACAAAGGCATTTGCAGGTATGCTTATCCGAGTACCTTTTGAACCCACCACTTCATTATAACTGTTAGCTGAAAATTGAAATGACTGCACCTCCGGCTGATTATCAGAGAGAAAAGTCTTCAATTGATGAATAGTTTGTGGAGTACCCGTAGGATTGGTTACAGTGTTATCTTCCTTATCACAGCTCGTTCCCAAGAGGGTGACAAATGAAACAGCGATGGCAGGAACTAAAAATCGAAATCTGTTAATTTTCATAATACACGTTTTAAAGGATTGAGCAACAATCTTACAGAGATGTATTAGAATATTCTTACAGAGATGCGCCCAAAGCCGTTTTCAGCTATTACTCTAATAGGACATCTTTGGCTAATTGGCTTTTAGAAAAATCAACTTAGATAGACAGGGTTTAAATCGAATATCCGATGAATGGAATCCTTGACTAGACAAGCCCTTGCTATAAACTGAAGAAAATGTGACTTAGTAGATTTACAAAAACCTTAGTTGCCAATAGAAGTAATCTTTACTTCAGTTCTGCGATTTAACGCCCTACCCTCCTCAGTATCATTAGTTGATACAGGAACGCTGTCTCCAAAGCCCTTATAAATCAATACCCTTTTCGGATAGATAGGTGTAAACCGATTTAGCACGGTTTTCACTCAAAGACTTGTTATAAGCAGCAGACCCTTCATTATCGGTATGCCCTTCCACACTAATCTTTACACTTGGGTTTTCATTTAAGAAGTTGATAATGGTATTAAGTTCGGCAAAAGACCGATCCTCCAACTTATAAGAGTCAAACCCAAAGAAGATATTTTCCAGTTTTACACTCTCTCCCACTTCAATTGGGATTAGTTCAACATTGAGTACAAAAGCCCTTTCGGCCGATTCAGTATTTAAACTGAAATTTTTGGAGTAAAACAAAAAGCCTTTTTTCTGTATGCTCAAACCATAATCAGAGTTGCCAGGCAATACCGAAAAGTAGTTGCCATCCCTACCGCTATTCTCAGTAAGAACAGTAACATTTTTATCAAGATCACTAAACTGAATTTCAGCTGCAATCGGTTCCCTTGTCTTTTTGTTGGTTACTTTCCCACGGATATAGGCAATCTCAAACGCCCTTGACTCTTCTGGTAATTCAAAGCTGTAAAGATCCAATCGACCAAAACCTCCATCAATATTATCTGAAGCAAAAAAGCCCGTTTTACCATCAGGGGCAACAATTAAACTGAACTCGGCCCCAGCCGTGTTTATTGGGTAACCTAAATTTTGAGGTTCACCCCAGGTACCATCAGGTTGTTTACGGCTAACAAAAAAGTCCAACTCACCCATACCGGGATGGCCGTTGGAAGCGAAGTACAAGCTCTGGTTATCAAAATGTATAAAGGGTGAAACATCTTGCCCACTAGTGTTTATGGGGCCTTCCAACTTTTTTGCTTCGCTCCAATGCCCCCTTTCACTTAAAGTGGAATACATAATCTCAATGTTACGGGCGGTACTTCCAGCACCTCTTACAAAATACAATGTCTTGCCATCAGATGAAATTGAGGGCTGGCTTTCCCACATAGCCGAGTTAATGCTCGGTCCCAAGTTCATGGGTTTGCTGTATGTATTATCTCCCTGTAAAAAGGAAGCATAAATGTCGCAGGAGCCCATTCCCTCCGGTCTTTCACAGGCTGCAAAAAAGATAACATTACCACTGGCCGAAAGGGACTGGGCACCTTCATTAAGTCTTGTGTTTAGCTGGCCGCCTACAGGTCCCGCCTTTTTCCATGGGGCGTTTACAGAATCTCTGGTGCTAAACCAAAAATCCTCATCACCCTGATCCGCATCAGGATCACGATGTGTAAAAACCAACGTCAAACCATCGGCCGAAATGGAAGGGAAGTATTCCATTTCCCTACTATTTACTTTGTTACCAAGATTCACAGGGTTATATGGTTTGGCATTGGCGGTGGCTTTAAGAGCAAATTCGCTGTTGGCTATTAACTCCTCGGCCTGCTCCAAATATTTTTTAGTGGCCTGAGGACTTGCTGTGTACACTTTTAAAGCCACCACAGCACGCTCATATTCCTTGGCTTCAAAAAGGGCTTGTCCAAAAAAGAGGTAAACATAATAGGGTGCATCTGCTGCCAAAGCCTTTTCATATAACGGAATGGTTTCCGCGGGCCTTCCTACCCGTTTCAATAAATCAGCTTTAAAAAGCAAGGCATCCATATAATTTGGGCTATCTGCAAGTGCTTTATCTAAATCATCCAATGCCCCATTCAGGTTATTGTCACGAACCTCCTCCCTGGCCTTATTGAAATACTTTAGCGCTTTTTTTGATTGTGCATGAATTGCAGCACCTGATGAAAGCAGTAATATGAAAGCGAGAATTTTAACTGTATGCATGAATGTGGAGTAGTGTGAAGTTTAGGCCTTTAATGTTAAAGGATTTCAATCGTTAGGCTTATCAAAAGCATTAACGCCAAAGAAACAAAAAGTGTGCAGAGTTTGATATTGTAGTTTAACCCTACCTTTCGGTTGGTAATTATTTTGCCTTGTAATAATACAGTTTTGGAATGAACCCGGCTATCTTTTCACTCAAGGTGAAATAAGAGTCTCTATCCCAACAAATGGCTTCACCCTGAAATTCAACAGGGTCATAAGGTGCCCGTAGTGGTTTTCGCGAAAGCAAATGACTTATGGATTCTTCCCTGTCTTTTTTCCAGTAAAAAATTGCCGAGTAACTCTTCAATAATACACGGTTTCCATCTGCCGAAATATCAGCGGCTGTTATCCCGGTAAAGGGGAATGTGCCGCGCAACTCCAGTGTATCCATCGCGCCCCAATTTTGGGGATAAGGCAATTCAAATAGCTGAACACTATCCTCTCTTTTAGATACTATATAAATGTCTTTTGTAAATGGGTCAACCATAAGTGCCTCCGCATCTCTAGGGTCATCAGGATACATAATTGAAAGAAATTCTACACCGGTAAGTTCAACAGTGGTTCCACTGTCGTTTGAATCATAAATGGGTTCCGCAATACGATAAATGTTTAAATCTGTTCTACTAGCAAGGTTATCTCCAATATCGGCCAGGTACAGGTAACTTACTCCTGCCAAAGGCCCTGAACCTATGGCCATGTCCTCCCAGTCAACATTTTGAGCCCCTTTGATTTTGTAGCGGGCTACCACCTGTGCCTTTTCCTTATTAAGCAAAATCACCTCTGCATCGGCACCACTATCTTCATGCGTCCACACATATTTTGGATTTGTAATGCTGTTTGCCAAACCGGAAGCTTCTGTTATACTTTCCACCAAACCACGCGATACAGCCGGAGTTTCAAACTCATTAGAAAACTCCAAAGTAGTAATATCATAATCTGCTGTAAATGGAAATGTAATTTCAGGCTCCGCCTGAGGTTGTTGTGGCTTTGCTTGTGTTTTACAGGAAAACACCAACAGCATTAAAATGGAAATTCCAAAAAACGAAATTTTCCCCATTATCCGTAAATCTCGTTGAGAATACCAGCTAAGCGAATGCCCGCTTTTTGAATCTGATCTTGCATTAATCCCCAGTTATGATACATATATTCATAACTCATATTATCAGGATCTTTAGTTTTATACACCTGCTCACGGTAAGTCATAGCCTCATGAGCCCAATCAGCGGCACTACCTTGTTGCCACTTTTTTATTTCAGCATCTGTTGCATTATCTACTGCCAAAGCCAGCTCGGTATAACTAAGCTGCTTGTCGTCAATAATTTCACTATCCCATACCCTATGTAGGTTTGATGAACTTCTAAACCATTTTACCTTTAAGTTATTACCACCACGGTCATCGCCTCTCCCAACGTGTAGTGGCTGATGAATATCACCCACCAAATGGGCCAAAAACTTTAGGGCACGTACTTTATTTTGGTTTGAAGCAGTATCACTTTTTAAAATCTGCTTCATTCTCTCTATGGCCTCCACAACATCACCGTTTGGGTTTTTTTCGCTCTCGGCATACGTTTCCCCATCACCAATCGTAACCCAGTGCCACTCATTGGCGTAGTCATAAGTACTGTCCGATTTTATTTCATCCATCCATGTGGATGCAAGTGCAAGACTTTCATTCCCCAATAACTTCTTAATATTTTTTTTGGCCTTTTTAGTAAGATGGTTTTCAGCAACCTGGCCAACAGCCCTATGCCCGGTTTGTCCCCAAGCCAATAGGTTAGTGCTTACGCCCAAAAGAAATAGTAAGAAAAATGTTGTCCTAAAAATATTCATGAAGTAGGTTTTAATCTCAGCCAAAAATAGGCTTCACACTTATTAGGACAAGTATTCTGATGTTTAATTTTCGTTACCATTGATATCATTGCCTATGGTTACATCAGATGGAGCAATTCCAAAAACTTCCTTAAATGACTTTGAAAAATAGGATGGCGAGTTAAATCCACACCTGTAGGCAATTTCAGCCACCGTACCACTTTGGTGTTTCAAGTCTCTGTAGGCCAACTTCAGCTTGTAATTGCGTATATACTCTGTGGTATTCATGCCTGTGTAAGACTTTATTTTCCGATGAATCTGAGATCGGTTTAAGAAAAGCATATTGGAAAGTTTATCCATATCCAAATCATCTCTAGATAAGTGGGCGTCAACAATCCGCTCTAACCTGGTTAAAAATGCCTCCTTATTATTTTGATACTTGGGTTTGGTGGAAGACATATTACTATCAACCATTAAATCCTGAATTAGCTTTTTTCGCAGATTCATCAGATCGCCAATTTTTTCAAAAATGGCATTAGGCGGAAGGCTTGCATCAATATTTAAATCTGCCTCAATCAGTTTGGTTTTATCACTAATCCAAACCAGTGGAATCTTTTTGGTGATTTCATGGCTTTTCAGCGTTTTAGCAGCCTGGTCAGAAGTAATCTCTCCATAAGGAGCATCATGAAGAATTATTAAATCGGGTTTTAAGTGTAAGGCACGAGCTATAGCCAAAGCACTATCCTGGCCACTCATCAATCTTATTTCATTGTTAAAGTAAGAGTCAAATCCCTTAAGTTGTGCTTCACTACTCAAGGCTAAAACGGTGGTATTATTAAAAGCTACCTGTTGTTGTGTTCTGTAATCTTTAGTGAAAGCCATCTTCCTTTCATGAGAATCCCTATACTTCTCACTATCATTCACCAATTCAAAGTTGTTAAAGGGAATGTCTTCAGCATTTTGGATAAGTGGCAAAGTCAAGGTAAATCTGGTGAAAACCATTTTTTCACTTTCAACAGAAATGGTACCGCCCATAGCCTTAACATAAAGCAAAACCAGATATAGCCCCGCACTGGTAGATTGATACAGTTTAAGGTGAACAGGGTCATCATCATACAAGGGGTCAAAAACGTGGGCTAATTTTTCCGAAACAATCCCTATTCCGTCATCCTGAACTGTAATTCTGAATGAATCATCGTTTAGCGAATCAACCGTTACATCCACTCTTACACCAGACTCCTTTGCAAATTGTATTGAATTACTAATAAGTGTTGTTAGAATCTTATAAAGTCTGTCAGCGTCTATAAAAGCTTCCTGCGCATCAACATTAACATGTAAATGAATTTCGGATTTATTGCTAAGTGGTATTTGAAAACTACTTACAACATCTTGAATAAAGCGGGCAAGGCGTGCTTTAGAAATACGCAACAATGCTAAACGCGTTTGCTCAAGTGCGGCCAGGTTTAGATTATGCATTAGTCCTGCAAAGCGCTGCGACAGATTAGTCGCAATTTCCAACTGTTCCTTTTTTGTTGCATCCGACTCTTCAGAAGCCAGTTGTTTTAATGTGGAGTTAAGTAAGCCTAACGGAACTTCCAGCTCCTCGCTTAAGTTTATGAGCCATTTCTCAAAGGATATTTTATCGGCATAGGTAGCGATTGACATATTCTGAAAATTTTCAAGAAATATACAACATCCCTTAAATTAACCTCAACATACATTATGGATTGAACTTTTTGCAACACACCACGGCAACATTACATCATCACAATGCAACATGATGGAAACACATAGTGGCTATACCAAAATATATTTGTCCTGCTTAAAATGATAATGAAGCTGCTATGAACTCCAGAAACTCTATAAAATCTAATTTTTCACTTCCTTTTGCAGATCCATCCGGAATTTCCATGGGTGGTGGAATCGGGTCTATGTATTTAAAAATCTTCCAGCTATATCTTGACATGTTTGCCAGAGACAAGGCAATTATTTATGGTGAAAAAGCTATGCACCACTACGAGATGATTGGTGATAAAGAGACCCTGGCTTACATCCTGGAGCGCATGGGCGACTTATATGATTTTTTTGACAGGTTTGAACAGTCTTTATCCTGTTACAGCAGATGTGAAGAAATCAAGAAGGCAAAAAACTCTTTTACTGAACTCATTTAAAAAGCTGCAGTACAATTCTAAGTATTGACGATTTCCTTTCGAGATGCTGAAGCACTTGGTTAGAGTGTTTGATTATTCATAAACTTAAAAACAGTTTAGAGTTACAATCAATTACTACAAACCAATACAAACCTCTTTTTGGAAATTGAGTATTTTGTGCCTCTAAAACTTTCGCACACACTTTGAATCTGTTATTTAGAGTTTCTTTCCTTTTTACTTCTTTTTTTGCAGCCTTAAGTGGCAATGCTCAAATCAATGAAGGTTTATTGTACCGGTATTTTGATGATATTGATCGTAATATCTATGTTAATACTGACAGCGCATTGTATTACGCTGAACAGCTACTAGAGTTGGGTATCAAGTCTTCGGATAGTCTAACTATTGCTGAGGGTTACGAATCAATTGGTGACTGCTACTATTACAAGAATGATCTTCAGCTAACTCGGCATTACTTCGACAGAGCTACTGGCATTTATAATTCCTTGGGAAGGAATGATCTTCTTGGAGTTATTTACATGAGCTACGGTAATCTTTATAGTGATATGGGGCAGTTTTCAAAATGTCTTAGCTATTATCAAAAAAGTGAGTACCTGCTTACCAACTTTAGTGATTACCCCGAGGACCTTGCCTTGCTATACTATAACATGTCTCATGTTTTTATGGATTTGAATGACATTTCCAATCTCGAGAAATACATTAAAAAATCTAAAGTTCTATTTGATGAGGATGAAATAACTTACCTCAAACCTGCAATACGGAATGTTGAATCGGACCTGGCCATCAGGCAACAAAAACTTGATTTGGCAGAATCACTGGCAAATGAGGCTCTGACTGGTTCCAGACAAGATAATGACCTGATAGAGCAGGTTTTCGCATTTCAGAATTTGGCCTCGGTTTATTCTAAAAGAAATTTGCTGGAAAAAGGAATTGAATATCAGGATTCGGCCCTGAAAATCGCCAAGGCATATGGGGATCAGTTTATGATTATTGCGCAAAAATCAAGGCTGGCAGGTTATTACTTAAACGCTGGAAACATAGTATCAGCTGACTCTTTGGCTAAGGCTAGCTATAACTTTGGTCAATCTTTGCGTTCATTAACAGTAACAAAAAACACCGCCCTGATTTATGCTAAGGTATTGGAGCAAAAGGGTGAGTTTGAGGAGGCCTTAAGTCTGTACAAAATATACAACGAGGTATCTGATTCAATAAGGGGCTTTGATTTAGCTGAGAAAATATTACAATCCGAAAATATTATCTCAAAAAGCAAAAATGCCGTGCTCAAGGCTGAGGCTGAATTACTAAAAATTAACAATGCCCAAAACCGAGTACTTACAATTGCCTCTGTGGTTGGTCTGTGTTTAGCTGTTTTGGTGATTCTACTTTTGGCTATAATACTTAGGTACAGAAAGAAAACGGAAAAAGCCCTTAATGCCAAACAGTTATTATTAGATCAAAAAAGCAAAGAGCTGGAATTGAAAAATGTGGAGCTGGAAAAAATGAATAG
>CAXBJE010000134.1:0-8040 GCA_963975525.1 uncultured Owenweeksia sp.
TTCTAAATAATGTCTCTTCTCAAAAACTTAGGCCTGCGTTATATTTAGAGAAAAGATAATTCAACACAAACCCTCAATAAAAACCGTAGAGCCTACTCCAATCAGGATGGCCAACAACATATTCCACACTTATTGTATCTCCCACACGCTGAACCCCGCGAGCTCTTCCTGCATCAAATTTTTCATTATACAGTTTGTCATTCACCCTAAACTCATAGCTTACTTCTTGAAAGTAATACCCTCGTCCGAAATGCCAGAAGTGCTCCTCTACTATCCAAGCCTTTGTGCGAGCAGTTTTTCTAAAGGCAAACTTCCATTCTTCTGTCAATAACAAGTATCCAATTAACCCAAAGGTTATCATTATGAGGCCTGAGATTAACAATACCCTTTTGGTCATCATACTTCCTCCAACCTAAATATAACAGGCCTGCAAGGTGCCGCATCATTTTCAAAGGCTGCTGTTTGCAGGTTCAGCAAATACAGCCCTTCATTCACATTGGCCGGAATCCGAAGCAACTCGCTGATAGTAGCGTCCATCCTTGGGTTTTCAGGGTAATTCCAAAAAGCATGATGGGCGAGTAGCTTGCCTTCATCTTCTTCCCTATCTACAGACGGCAAGTCCACTAAAAAGTGTTTGATACCAAAATCACGGGCATGCGCCAAAAGCTCTGGCTCAAAGTATGGGGCATTGGTATTGGAAAAATCATGGCCGGGGCCGTAATCTCCAGTACGGACAATCAAAGCATCCAAACCTTCCCAATTGATCTGCTTTTGTTTAAGCTCCTCTAAAGAAATTACCTCATCACCATCTCGCCCTTTCGGGGAAAGATGTACTACATACGCTATGAGGTGGTGTTGCTTTAAATAAGTATTCACACTTTCCTTTTCAGTAGAAATATGGCCCACCGTTTCGGTGTGGCTACCATTGCCATGGGGATTAAACTTTATGTTGAAGAAATTTACCGGAGAACCCTGCTTCACACTTCCTATCCAACCGTCACGCTCTACGGGGGAAATATCCACATCATCTGCTCCCCAGGCTTTTAGTTCTTCCCCGGGCTTTCCAAGCACAGATGAAAGATCAATGCCATTGGTGAGGTCGGTGGTATAGGTTTTACGAGCGTGGGTAAGGGTTATTTTCATGGATTTATTAAACACCTGAATTTAATACTGAGTAACTAGCAACGACATTGATTATCTCGCTTTTTTGAAACTCATTTGTCAAAGTATGGTATTGGCACTACATCTTTTGGCAAAGTGTCATGCAATGTAAAAGTTGGAACAAAACCTTCACGAGTATTTATTCTGGGAGCAATACCATGTTCATACTTAGCGTATACTCTTGCATATGTTGAATCTTGTGAATACTCTAAAATCTTAACTCTCGTGAAATTTTTAATATAGCGAACATCATGTCCTCCAACGAAGCTACTTTTTTTCCCTGTAATGTAATCCCACCATTCTTTTGATCTATTCAAATCTTCAGAAACAGCTATGTTCGCATAGTCTTGTGTATAAAGGGTATCTAAATGATAAATATACTTTTCTTCAATTCCTTCAACCTTTAATACTCCCGCTTCTTTCAGAATATATGCCACAGCACCTCCACCTACTGTTCCGATTAAAACGAATAAAACCAAGAATTTGCCAAAACCCTTTATATTCCGAATTTTCCACATCACTATCTATTCTTTTTCCTAATATACATCTAAACATAAAACAACCCAGCCGCTATACCATCACTAAAAAAGCGTTGAGCTGGGGGAATAAAAAGTCTGTCGCCTTCTTGTATCAGCTTACCTTGTTTTTTTAGGGCTTCAGCCTCCTTCATCAGGTGGTTAGAGAAATCCACCCCAAACTGTTCATCAATCTCATTGATATCAATGCCTTCTTTGCGCCTTAGCGAAGTCATCATGGTTTCATTAAAGCGGTCGGCTATGGAGAGTGTTTCCTTTTCAAAGTTCAACTCCTCCTCTTTTAATGAACTAATGTATATGGCGTTGTTAGAGACATTCCACTGGCGACTATCTCCATCAAAAGAATGAGCGGATGGACCAAGGCCGAGATAATGCGCTCCCTTCCAATAGGAAGAATTATGAACCGCTCTGTGGCCGGGCTTGGCAAAGTTTGAAATTTCGTAGTGCTCATAACCCGCATCCTGCAAAATCTTGCTTAGGAAGTAAAAATTACGTTCCGCAATAACATCGTCCACAGGCGGCACCTTGCCTTTTTTAATCCAGTTCTCCAACACGGTTTCCTTTTCTACCGTAAGGGCATAAGCCGAAATATGTGGAACGTTAAGTTCTATAGCTTGATGAAGTTGCTTCTCCCAGTGTGCCTCATCACGTCCGGGCACTCCATAAATCATGTCAATGGTGAGGTTATCAAAACCAAAATCTCTGGCCCGGGCCACACATTGTTTAGCTTGCTCAGCAGTGTGGGTACGATTCATGAACTTCAGATCATACTCATCAAAAGTTTGAATACCTATAGAAAGGCGGTTTACAGGTGACAATGAAAGCTCTTCAAGCTTCTCATCTGTAAGGTCGTCAGGATTTGCCTCAAGGGTAACTTCGGCACCTTTAGCAATGGTAAAGTGGTTTCCTATTTCTTCAAAAATCTGAAACAGCTCCTCTTGCGAAAGCAGGGATGGCGTGCCACCTCCAAAGTAGATAGTGTCAATTTCTCTGGTATCCAGATAATCTTTCCGCAAGGCAATCTCCTTACAAATAGCGTTTACCATTTCCCCTTTCCGCGCAAGCGAAGTAGAAAAATGAAAATCACAGTAGGTACATGCCTTACGGCAAAATGGTATGTGGATGTATATTCCGGACACAGGCTATGGTTTTTAGTGCTTTAGCCCATTCGGGCTTTAGGGCGCAGCTTTTCGCAATGAAATTCTAAATGTAGTTCCTTTTCCTAATTCAGATGAAGCTACGTAAATCTTTCCATTGTGGTAGTCTTCAATAATGCGTTTTGCTAAACTTAAACCAAGGCCCCATCCACGACTTTTAGTGGTAAAGCCAGGGCGGAAAACCGTTTTCTGTTTGTTTACCGGAATCCCCTTTCCATTATCTTTCACCTCAACCCGTACAAATTTGCCGTGTTCGGTAATAGATACATCTATGTCGCCTTTGGCTTCCAAAGCATCCATCGCATTTCGAATCAGGTTTTCAATAACCCATTCATAAAGCGGTTTGTTGAGCATTACCTTCAAATCTTTTATGCCTTCGGCCGGGCTAAAAGTAATGTTGATTTTACGCGGACTCCGGGCTTTTAGATAGGATACGGCCTCATCAGTAATTTCCTCAATGTTTTGCTCGGTTATAGATGGTATGGAACCAATTTTTGAAAAACGCTCGGTAATTGTCGTAAGGCGGTTGATGTCCTTTTCCATTTCCTCTACCATTACACCATCTGTTTCCTTTGCACGCAGTAGCTCCAGCCAGCCCATTAAGGAGCTCAGTGGAGTCCCAATTTGATGAGCCGTTTCTTTAGCCAGACCATTCCACGCACGGTTTTGCTCACTTTTACGCGCATTACTAAATGCGATGTAGGCAATTATGATAAATAGGGAAATAACGCAAAGCAACACCATGGGGTAATAGCGTAGCTTGGTAAGTAGTGTGGAGTTTTGATAGTAGATGTACTGTATGTCACCATTGCCTATATCTACCTGAAGTGGCTCCGCCTCCTGGCTCATCTCAGCAATTTTCTGTTGAATCCAAACCGGATCATTTTGCTTCCGTTGATCAACATTGTTGGCGTTCATCAAGTTTCCTTCTTCGTCTGTAAGGATAATGGGAATAGTAGTGTTTGAACGAATAATATCCTGCTCAAGCGATATATCCATATCCGGCTCTGCATCAAGTATATTTTGCAGTGCCTTTGCAAATTGCTCCACTTTATCCACTTCCTGCTTACGCAACTCATCCAAAAAACTCTCGGTGTACCAAAGAGTGGCTGCGCCAATAAGCACAGCAAAAAGAAAAAGCAAAAACTTCCAGAGGTTTTTTCTACTGTAAAAATCCATAGGGGGCCTAAATTGTGAATGCTAAACAAATATAGACGCTAAATATTGTCTGTTGAATAGATGAAATAACCCATATTGACAATCGTTAGTTTTAGGCTTAAAAAGCCAATTGTTTGGTTATTTTTGCCTCCTTTAATTTTTAGATAAAACCCAACTGCACCTTTGTCTGACGCAATAGTAGTAATACCAACCTACAACGAAAAGGAAAACATCGAAGCCATACTCAGGCGGGTTTTTGCCCTTGCGCACGAATCTGACGGCCGAGAGTTTGACGTACTTATTGTTGATGACGGCTCACCAGATGGCACAGCCGATATTGTAAGGTCTCTTCAAAAAGAGTTTCCGGGGGTGTTGCATATGCTTGAAAGAAAAGGCAAGCAAGGATTGGGCACTGCCTATCTTGATGGTTTTAGATGGGGGCGAGATCGTCATTTTCAATACTTTTTTGAAATGGATGCCGATTTCTCTCATAACCCTGATGACCTATTAAGATTATATAAAACCTGTGCCGAGGATGGTTATGATGTAGCCATTGGCTCGCGCTACATAAAAGGGGTAAACGTGGTAAACTGGCCTATGAGCCGTGTTTTATTAAGTTACTTTGCCTCACGTTATGTACGTATAATTTTGCGCATCCCCGTAGAGGATACCACGGCAGGATTTATGTGCTACCGCAGGGCAGTGTTAGAAAGAATCAACTTTAAGAGCATAAAGTTTGTTGGCTATGCATTTCAGATAGAAATGAAATATGTAGCCTTTAAACTCGGGTTTAAGATTAAAGAGATACCCGTAATATTTACCGACAGAACAGCTGGCAACTCAAAAATGTCCAACAACATTATCCGCGAAGCGGTGTTTGGGGTTTTACAACTAAAGATGCGCAATATCCTAAAGCGATATAAATAATCTTAGAATGACCGTATGAAGAGGATCCTGATTAAAAATGCCAGGATAGTTAATGAGAATAAGATCTTTGAGGGCGACCTATTAATTGAGGACGACCGAATTGCGAAGATTGATCAGAACCTGAGCCAGGTGCATAGCGACACCACACTTATTGATGCCGAAGGGAGATTTTTAATCCCCGGAGCTATTGACGACCAGGTACACTTTCGTGAGCCAGGCTTAACCCATAAGGGAGATATCAACAGTGAATCTCGCGCGGCTGTTGCCGGAGGTATAACATCCTATATTGAGCAGCCTAATACCAAACCCCCTGCGGTTACCCTTGAAGAGCTTGAAAAGAAGTACGACAGAGCCAAAGAAACCTCTGTGGCCAACTACGCTTTTAATCTTGGGGCCACTAACGATAATATTGAGGAAATAAAAAAGGCAGACCCTAAAAGAATTCCCGGGGTAAAAGTATTTATGGGCAGCAGCACCGGAAATATGCTGGTGGATGAAGAAGCTGCACTCAATCGCATTTTCAGCGAAAGCCCAATAATGGTGATTACCCATTGTGAAGATGAGGAAACCATTTCCTTCAACTTTGAGCAGTATAAAGAGCGCTATGGCGATGATATTCCTATTGAGTTTCATCCCGAAATAAGAAGCCGCGAGGCCTGTTTTAAATCTACCAGCCTGGCCATTGAGCTAGCTAAAAAACACGGCACACGCCTGCATGTATATCACATTTCTACAGCAGAGGAGGCCGCACTTTTTAGCAATAAGCCGCTGGAGGAAAAGAAAATTACTGCTGAGGCCTGTGTGCATCACCTTTGGTTCTCAGCCGAAGATTATGCTGAGCTTGGAACCCTTATAAAGTGGAACCCGGCTGTAAAGGAAATAAGCGACCGCGATGCCCTTTGGAAAGCACTGAAGGAAGGCAGACTTGATGTAGTGGCTACTGACCACGCCCCACACACGTTGGAGGAAAAAAAGAATGTTTATACCAAAGCCCCCAGTGGTGGCCCATTGGTACAACATGCCTTACCTGCCATGATGGAATTTGTGCGCGATGAGGAAATCAGTATGGAAATGCTTGTAACCAAAATGTGCCACAACCCTGCTAAAATCTTTAATATTAAAGATCGTGGATTTATCCGCGAAGGCTATTTTGCTGATTTGGTTCTTCTTGATCCATCAAGGCCTTGGAAAGTAAACAGCGAGAATATTTTGGCCAAATGCGGATGGTCTCCGTTTGAAGGGGTAACCTTCCGTGCAAGAATCACCCACACCTTTGTAAATGGCCAGTTGGTTTATGACAATGGTAAGGTGAATGACAGCAAAAAAGGAATGCGCCTTGAGTTCGATCGTTAAAATCCTGTGTTTTATCATTCTGCTTTCTTCCTGCGATGGTAGCGGTGATAATCTTGATGTACCCAAAGACATTATACCGCGAGACAGTATGGTAAGTGCCCTGGTGGACATGCACCTGATTGAAGGTGCCAAGGTGGGCCAGAAAATTATGGGCGATACGGTAAAAATCAGCACCTACTACGCCAAGATGTACGAGAAGTACGGAGTGACCAAAAAGCAATTTGAAAAGAGTTTTCAGTTTTACTCTGAGCATCCTGATGCTATGAACAAAATGTATCAGGAAGTGATTGAGCGGCTTAATAAAATTCAGCAAGAACCACCCCGTACGCCACTGGTAGAAAAAACCGACACTATTAGCGATACTCCTCCCGATACAGTGCCTGTAGGCAAGCCCTTTATGCAGTCGCTAAAAACGAGATTGGATTCCAGTAAAACGACAGAGCAGAAGTAATCCGCCTCCTAAAGAGTTCCATTCTACTGGTTTTGAATAGCTAGTGATATTTTTTACCTTGAAAATTCACTTTTAAATTTAAACCAATGTCCACCTTTACATCAACCAGATTTTTTGGAGCCATACTGATCTGCCTTGGTTTTATAGGCACTTCCGCCCAAAGCGAAACCTCTACCACAAAAAGCAAAAGCCCTTTAATATTAGGCATTACTGCGGGCATCGGCAGCCTGGGCGTAAATCATTTTAATGATGACCGCATAAAGGATCACGGCTCCACACAAATTACAAGTTCCTTACAGGGTGAGATACAAATTGGCTATAGGCTAAGTGATAAGGTTTCTCTCCTTACGGGATTAAGCACCAAGAGTTTTAGCGCTGCATTTGAATATAAAAATGAAGAATACAGCTACAGAGGTGGTCGATATTCCATCCCACTTACCCTTCGCTACACATTTAGCAATAAAATGCTTTCTCCATTTTGTGATATGGGTTTGTACTATGCGTTCGGAAATAGAAACTTTGCGGTAAATGAAACTACAGCTGACAGGCTAGGCGGACAACCTTTTGACAATTTGGGATATAAAGGAGCCGTGGGCATCATGTACAATGATGATGGTGGTAGATGGTCTTATTTGATTAACCTCGGGGTTATGGGTGATGCCTCTCAGGAAGGTAAAATAAGTCTGGCCGGCTATTCCATAAATATGGGGTTCCAGTTTTATCTGTTATAAAAGAGAGGGCTGGAAACCAGCTATGATCCCAGTGTTAAAAAGAACGAAGGAATCTAAAAGAAACACCTTCACAACACTATCCCCCTTACTTCTGAATTCCACATCACTATAGTCTTTATAGTTTATTATTACACCATATTAATAATCCACAGGCTCCAGTGATTGTCAAATGAACAATTACTGCAAAAAGATAATCCCAAAAAGTCATTTGACTCTTTTGAAAAGTTGAAAAGTGCGATATGTACTTATTCGATTGCCAAAGCCATTTGTAGTTAATAGTAACTGACAAGGCAATTGCCACCAATACTAAAATTATCCAGTTAACACTCTTTTCGAGGTTAAGAAATACCGCTACAAGCAATTCTATTGTGAGTATAAAACATGTTAGAGTCCATAACATAAGTCTGAAAGCAAGCCTCAGATTGATTGATTTGTTGTAAGTGCCGTTTGGCATAATATGCCTTTTTCTTACTTCATCCAATCTCTTTTCCGAAACCGATAATAACTTGAATAAGCCTATCAGGGGCCTAACTATTAAATTATTGGAACACCAATTCAGTACTCTA
>CAXBJE010000135.1:0-8025 GCA_963975525.1 uncultured Owenweeksia sp.
CCGATGATAAAAGAGGCGAAACCGCCATGGAAGACCGGAAGAAACAGGGATACTTTTAGCAAATGGTATTAGAAAGCAAGTATCAGGTATTAGGATGACTTAATACTTAATACCAGCTACTTGATACCATGTGCAAAAGCTATTTTATCCCACAAATAATATTTAACAAGAAATAACATGTCAACAACATCCTCATCACCCAACGCTTACTTAGATATGCAGCTGCTACGCTTTACCACAGCTGGCAGTGTAGATGATGGAAAAAGTACCCTTATCGGGAGATTGCTATACGATTCCAAATCAATATTTGAAGACCAGATTGATGCGGTAACAGCAAGCAGTAACAAACGCGGCCTGGAGCATGTAGATCTATCATTGCTTACCGATGGATTAAAAGATGAACGCGAGCAGGGAATTACCATTGACGTGGCCTACCGCTATTTTGCCACCCCTAAGCGCAAGTTTATTATTGCCGACACACCAGGGCACATACAGTACACAAGGAATATGGTTACCGGTGCGTCAACCTCAAACCTTGCGTTGATACTTGTAGATGTGCGTCATGGTGTGATTGAGCAAACCTGCCGCCACTCGTTTATTGCTTCTCTGCTTCAAATCCCTCACCTTATTGTTTGTATCAATAAAATGGATTTGGTGGATTATAGCGAAGAAGCCTATGATAAGGTAGTACAGCAGTACAAGGACTTTGCTTCTAAATTGGATGTGAAGGATATCCGCTTTATACCTATAAGTGCATTGCATGGGGATAATGTGGTAAACCGTTCAGAAAAAACTAAATGGTATCAGGGCGAAACCCTTATGCATACTTTGGAAACGATACATATTGGTAGCGATCAAAACCATATTGACTGCCGTTTTCCGGTGCAAACCGTAATTCGTCCTCACTCAGATGAATTTCATGATTACCGTGGTTATGCCGGCCGTATTGCTGGTGGGGTTTTTAAACCTGGTGATGATGTAATGGTTCTGCCTTCCGGTTTTTCGAGCAAGATAAAATCGATTGACACCTTTGAAGGCCCGTTACAGGAAGCCTTTGCGCCAATGTCGGTAACGCTTACGCTGGAAGATGATATTGATATCAGCCGCGGGGATATGATAGTAAGGCCAAATAATCAGCCTGAACCCACCCAGGATTTAGACGTAATGCTTTGCTGGTTAAATCATAGAGGGCCAATGCCGGGTGCCAAGTACACCATCCGCCACACTAGTAATGAGGCCAGATGTATGATTAAAAATATATTATACAAAGTGGATATTAACACCCTGCACCGTATGGAGGATGATAAGGATATAAAGGGCAATGATATAGCCCGTGTACAAATCCGCACTACAAAACCATTGTTGATAGACTCTTATAATGACAACCGTAATACAGGTAGTATCATTTTAGTAGATGAGGCTACCAATGAAACTGTTGCGGCTGGAATGATTATTTGAGATAGATATTTTAGGCATTAAATACTAATTGGGGTTACCTATGGGTAGCCCCAATTTTTTTTGTCCCATTGGGTATCAGGCATATTGGATGGTGGGGTAAATTCCTAATTATGGATTTGCAGTACCCATTACCCGTTTCGAAAAACTATATTTGCCGCCTGAAATTGACACCGTTCATACTGATGAAGAAAATCATCCTATTGCTGTTGATTGCCGTAACCACTGTTTCATGCGTTTCTCGCAAGAAATTGACGTATTTACAAGATAAAACCGAAACCAAGATTGATTCAGCAAACTTCGCAAAGCTTGATCGTGAAAAGTATGTGGTGCAGGTAAATGACATTATTAATGTTACTGTAAAAAGCTACAGTGAGGAGCTTTCAAAACTGTTTAATGTAAGCGAGCAGTCTCGAATGTCAGCAGTAGGAGGAGATCTTATTTTTTACCTTAATGGATACTCGGTTTCTGATGAAGGTGAAATCAATATGCCTGTATTGGGGAGGGTGTATGTACTTGGGAAAAACCTCACTGAGATTAAGGATATAATCACAGTAAAGCTTGGTGAGTATTTTAAGGAAGAGACTATTTATGTAAACGTTCAGCTGGCTGGTATCAGATACACCATTATTGGAGACATAAATAACCCGGGTAAATATATTATCTACCAAAACCAGGCAAATATCTTTGAAGCTATTGCAATGGCAGGAGATATTACAACCGTGGGAAATAGAAATGAAGTTCAGATAATTAGGCAGTATCCTGATGGAGTGAAGTTTTTTGAAATCGACCTTACTGATAAGTCGATTGTATCAAATCCCTTGTATTTTATCCAGCCCAATGATATTATCAACGTAAAGCCTCTTCCACAACGTAGTATCGGAATTGGAACTACCGGTTTTCAAACCTTTGCCTCAATTTTGGGAGTGCTGGCCTCCTCCTTATCTGTATACCTGGCTTTAAGAAACATCAACTGATAGTAATCTCTTGTCTTTAAAATAATGCAACAGAACTTTGTAAGCCCCAACAGCTCCGAAGAGTTACAAGAGGAAACCATAGATATTAAAAAAATATTTTTCAAGCTGGTAAACCATTGGCCCGTTTTTGCCCTGGGGCTGTTACTGGCACTTACCATTGCATTTATTATAAACAGATACACCACAAAAAAGTACGAGGCAAAAGCGGTGTTGCTTATCCAAACCGACCCGGGCGGAAGTGGGGTTGAGTCTATAATGACTTCACTGGGATACTATAATCCTAGGTTAACTTTCGAAAATGAGTTGGTCATACTAAAGTCATATTCGCTTACCGAAAGGACTTTAAATGAGTTGGAGTTTGGAATAAGCTACTATAGTGAAGGCCGTATTAAGGCTCAGGAACTTTATAAATCCTCCCCGTTTAAAGTCATCATTGACTCCTCCAACTTTCAACTTACCCAAACTGATATCAGGGTAATCCCGATTGACGACAACAAATTTGAGTTGAATATTGATCAGCCAAATCAGGCTTATGATTTTGTAAAAGGTGAAACGAAGCACAACCTGGATGTGGAGGCTATAATGGCCCTCAATGGTGAGCACAATTTTGACACCTGGATTGAATCCGAATTTTTGAAAATCAAGATTGTAAGGGAAAAGGGCCTTAACAAAGATGTTTACAGGTTTAGGATTAATAATCCTGAAAGCATGATAAACAGCTATAACAGAGCAATTACCATAGAGCCATCAGCCAAGGGGAGCTCGGCCATTGATATTAAAATGGTGGGGCCGGAGCAAGCCAAAATGGTTGATTACATCAATACTTTCAGCCAGGAGTATATTGAGCTGGGACTTGAAAACAAAAACCAGATTGCTGACAGAACACTGGAGTTTATTACAACGGAATTAAAGCAAATTGAAGACTCTTTGAACTTTGTGGAGCAAGTGCTGCAATCCTTCAGGAGCGATAATAAGATTATTGACTTAAGCGCAGAGGGAAATGAACTGTTCAACAGGTTATATTCACTTGAAACTGACCGCAGTGCTGAGACCACCAAACAAAAGTATTATGAGTATTTATCCCGCTATTTAAGGCAGGATAGTGATTTTTCAGGTATTGTGGCTCCTTCTTCCATGGGGGTTGATGATCCTTTGCTACGAACTTTAATTCAGGATTTAAGTGGACTTTATTCGGAGTTAAACAAAATGGAAATGACGGCTACATCCAGCAGCCCCATAGTGCAGCGCATTAAGTCGCAAATAGAATCCAGTAAACAAGGTTTGCGCGAAAATCTTAAAAACATCATTCAAGGGTCAAAAATCAAGGTAAAGGAACTTGATGATCAAATTAAGAAGTTAGAAACTCAGGTGGCCAGTTTTCCTAAAACGGAGCGCCAGTTGCTAAGTATTCAAAGAAGATTTGCAATAAATGAGGATCTATACCTCTTTTTGATGGAAAGAAAGGCAGAAACCGGAATTGCCAAAGCATCAAACCAAAGTGATAATATGGTTATTGATAGCGCCATGGTAAATAAACGACCTGTAGTACCAAACACCGGACTAAACTATGGCTTAGCTTTATTGATTGGCCTTATACTTCCCGGAATTTATGTATTTGCCAAAGATGCCTTTAATACAAAGCTCAGAACTTTAGACGAGCTGGAACAGTCTACCTCGATTCCAATTTTAGGGGCCGTAGGTCACAACTCTAAGGATACAAACCTCATAGTTGCTGAAAATCCAAAATCTTCTTTGGCAGAAACTTTCCGCTCCATCAGGGCAAACCTTAAGTTTATGTCCGATTCTGAAAATCCATCCAAGGTTTTTGCGGTAACCTCTTCTATTGGGGGCGAGGGTAAAACATTCTTTTCAATAAACCTGGCAAGTGTGCTGGCCCTGGGTAAGCAAAAAACACTATTGATAGGTGTGGATTTACGTAAACCCAAAATTTACAACGACTTTGGTTTAACGAATAACACAGGACTTTCCAGCTATCTGGCAGGGAGTTCTACAGTGGATGAAATTATTCAATCTACCAACGTTTCCCACTTAGATATCATTTCAGCGGGTCCTATACCTCCAAACCCTTCTGAACTATTAATGACCAATAAGTTTAGGAAACTCATTGAAAAATTAAAGGGAGATTATGATTACCTGGTTCTGGATACCCCACCTATTGGTTTGGTGGCTGATGCAATAGAAATCACCAAGTATACAGATGCCAATATTTATGTGGCCCGCCAGGGATATACGGACAGGCGCCTTCTTACCTTGATTGATCAGAAATACAAAACCGGGGAGATTAATAACCTAGCTTTGATATTTAACGATTATCAGGTGAATCAGGGATATGGTTACGGGTATGGCTATGGCTACGGTTATGGCTACGGCTATGGTTACGGCTATGGCTACATGGAAGAAGACCAGAAGCCAAATGCCTGGAAAAAAATAAAGTCAACATTTAAATAACTATTACTACTAAACCGCATTCAAATGAATACAGAAAAACTACCACTTCCTACAGATTCATGCATTGCCGTTATCGGCCTGGGCTATGTTGGTTTACCACTGGCTGTAGAGTTTGCGAAAACCCGCAGGGTAATTGGTTTCGACATTAACCAAAAAAGGGTAAACGAATTGAATGGTGGAACAGATGGCACTCTTGAAGTTACCAATGAAGAACTAAAGACGGTGCTAACTACCGGTACTGGCAAAGGATTGCTGTGTTCCGCAAATGTGGACCAGCTAAAAGATGCTTCCATATTTATTGTTACCGTTCCTACCCCTACTGATAAATACAACCGCCCGGTACTTACCCCATTGGTAAAAGCCAGTGAGAGTGTGGGTAGTGTGCTTAAGCGCGGAGATGTGGTTATTTATGAATCTACCGTTTACCCGGGTGTTACAGAAGATGAATGTGTACCTGTATTAGAAAGGGTTTCTGGCTTAAAGTTTAATGTTGACTTTAGTGTGGGATACTCGCCAGAACGTATTAATCCGGGAGATAAGGAACATACAGTTACCAAAATCAAAAAGGTTACTTCAGGGTCAACGCCAGAAGCTGCCGTGTTTATTGATAACCTTTATAAGGAAGTTATCACGGCCGGTACTCACATGGCCTCATCAGTAAAGGTGGCTGAGGCCGCCAAGGTTATTGAAAACTCACAACGCGATATCAACATTGCCTTTGTAAATGAGTTGGCCAAAATTTTCAACCGTATGGATATTGATACGCTTGAAGTGCTTGAGGCTGCCGGAACCAAGTGGAACTTTTTGCCCTTCAGGCCAGGTTTGGTTGGAGGTCACTGTATTGGTGTAGATCCATACTATTTGGCTCAAAAAGCTCAGGAAGTAGGATACCACCCCGAAATTATTTTGGCCGGAAGAAGGCTGAATGATGGCATGGGCGCCTATGTGGCAACCGAGTCGGTTAAATGCATGTTGAAGAAAGATGTGAAGATATCTGGCGCTAAAGCCCTAATGCTGGGAATTACCTTTAAGGAAAACTGCCCCGATATTAGAAACAGCCGCGCCATTGATATACTTCGTGAGCTGGAAACCTACGACATGAATGTGGATGTTTTTGACCCCTGGGCTAATGCCGAGGAAGTAAAACACGAGTACAATATTGATTTGCTTACCTCTACCGAAGAACTAAATACGGAAGGTTATGAGCTGATTATTGTAGCTGTATCTCACAAGGAGTTTTTAAAACTTGATTTAGCAGCATTGCGTGCCGAAACCAGTGTGTTGTACGATGTAAAATGCGTACTTCCTAAAGAGACTGTAGACGCCAGACTTTAGGCGTAAGCGGATGTCATCCTGAGTAATTTATCTTTTACAAAAAGGTGAAGCGTTTAGAAGGGTAAACCTTCAACTATTAAACTTTGAACAGTAGAAAACATGTACGAAGCAAAATACCATAATACCGAGCTAAACAATAAAACCTTCCTTATTACCGGTGGAGCTGGCTTTATTGGGTCTAACTTGGTGGAGTACCTATTAAAACACGGTGCAGGTAAGGTTCGTGTGCTGGATAATCTTTCAAATGGCTTTTATAAAAACATTGAGGCCTTTGTTGATAATCCGGCCTTCGAGTTTATTAATGGAGACATTAGGGATAAGGAAACTTGTGTAAAGGCACTTGAAGGAATTGAATATGTTTCACATCAGGCGGCATTGGGCTCTGTGCCCAGGTCTATTAATGATCCGCAAACCACCAATGAGGTAAACATCAGCGGATTTTTAAATATGCTGGTTGCCGCTCGCGATGCCAAGGTTAAGGCCTTTGTGTATGCAGCAAGCTCATCTACTTACGGAGATAGTAAAATACTGCCTAAGGTGGAAGATGTTATTGGGCAGCCACTTTCACCCTACGCCATTACCAAATATGTAAATGAGCTGTATGCCAATGTATTTAGCAGCGTGTACGGTTTCCATACCATTGGTTTACGCTACTTTAATGTGTTTGGCCCAAGGCAAGACCCTAAAGGGGCCTATGCCGCGGTAATCCCTTTGTTTATGGATGCCATAACTGTTGATACTCCCGCAAGGATAAATGGAGATGGAGGACAAACCCGCGATTTTACATTTGTGGAAAATGCAGTACAGGCCAACATAAAAGGTATGCTAAGCCAGGCAGGGCTGGCCAAGGCCGAGGTAATAAACATTGCCTATGGACAAAGGATTTCACTTAACGAGCTTTGGGCAGAGTTACTTGAAACTGCCGGTAAAAAAATAGAACCTATATATGGTCCTGACAGGCCCGGTGATGTGCGAGACTCCTTAGCGGATATATCCAAAGCAGGCAACCTAATTGGTTACAAACCCGAGTTTAGCGTGTTTGACGGACTAAAGATTACCTACCAGTGGTTTATTCAAAACCAGGAATTTATCAAGAAGAGTAAATAGACTTGCCCTTGGGCGAGCTAAATTTTTTTAATGGATAAAGGCCTAAAAAATAAAACCAGGTCAGCGTTTAAGTGGAACGGTATTAACCAACTGGCAATAACCTTTGTTAAAACCGGAATTGGCATTATACTGGCCCGCCTGCTGTTGCCCGAAGACTTTGGCCTCATAGGTATGATAGTGGTTTTTACAGCTGTTGGAGATGCCTTTATTGATGGCGGGTTTCAAAGCGCACTTATCCAAAAAAAAGATATTACCGAGGCCGATAAGTCTTCCGTTTTTCATCTCAACATTATAATTGCCCTGTGTTGCTCATTGCTGCTATTTGCTGCGGCTCCGGCCTTAAGCAGGGTGTATGATACCGACATTACCTTGCTTACCAGGGTGTTTTCCGTTTACTTTCTGTTTAATGCTTTTGGGCTGGTACAGCAGGGCCTTATACAGCGCGAAATGGAATTTAAAAAACAAACCCTCGCCCAGATAAGCTCACAGGTAATTGCGGGTATAGTGGCCATAATAATGGCCTATTTGGATTATGGCGTTTGGGCTTTGGTAACCTTCAGCCTCTTAAGGGTGTTTTTAAGTTCGTTGTTTTACTGGTTACAATCCGATTGGAAACCAACCTTGGTTTTTGAGAAGACTGCCATTAAAGAAAACTGGAAATACAGTAGTAACCTTTTGGGAG
>CAXBJE010000136.1:0-8022 GCA_963975525.1 uncultured Owenweeksia sp.
CTGCTTTTAGCTCCCATCTCGTAGTAGTACGTCTTAAACTCAAGGCTGTCATTTTTCTTCGTTTGAGAGTACGAATGTAGACAACCGAAAATCAAAGAGAAGGAGAGTAGGCTTCTTAATAACATATATATATTCTCTTTTAATTATAATTTAAAATATGATAGTAATGTTGTCTTGTTAGTTAGGTGTATAACTATTAAAAGGGTTGCTTGCAAAGTTCGACTATCAGCAATTATTCACAGCACAAACCACGTTTTACACATAACAAAAACCTCATTTTAAGCACAAAACGAATTTAGTTAACAATTGTTAGGAACCCTTTTGAACGTTGTATTTTTGAAAAGATTTTTGAGGTTGGACGGTTAATAGACGCCCTTTTGGACGTGAACAAGTGTAGAGCAACTATTAACAAAGCATAGTGCTAAATTGAAATTAAGCTGCATATGGTTATTCGTTTGAATAATGCAAGCACTTTATTTAATAAGTAATTAACACTGCCTTAATGTTATACGGTAAAAGGGTGTTAATTATAAACCACTGATTTTAAGTGTTGTTTTGAAGTTATTGACACTTACTAACAGCCCATTTTAGCGGCTAAAGTCAAAATGGAAGAAAAATAGAAAAGGGCACTGTTAATATCTCCAACCCACCAGTAAACACTAAACATAGTACCATGAAAATAGCCATAGGAGCCGATCACGCAGGATTTGAACTAAAGGAAAAAGTAAAGAAGCAGCTTGAAGAAAGCGGAATGCGGGTAAAAGACTTTGGAGCTTATAGCGAAGAAAGTGTGGATTACCCGGATTTTGGACATCCCGTAGCAACAGATGTGGAAACAGGAATGGCGGATTTAGGTATTGTAATCTGCGGAAGCGGTAATGGTATTAACATGACTGTTAATAAACATAAAGCCATTCGCTCAGCCCTTTGCTGGACCGTAGAATTGGCGGAATTGGCTCGTCAGCACAACAATGCCAATGTATTGGCTTTAGCCGCGAGATTTGTAGATGAAGAAGTTAATATGAAAATTGTGGATGCCTTTATCAAGACAGAGTTTGAGGGTGGCCGCCACGAGCGCAGGGTTAATAAGATTGGGGCGGGTTGTTAATAGCCTTCTCAATGGTTTCAATAAGTAGTTTCATTTCCTCATCATTATTAAAATTGCCCTTGCCTTTTATAGGTTTATAGGTAAGATAGGGTAGTCTCAGGCAAATCCCCTCAGCCAAATCCTTATTATTTGCAGATATAAGAGGATAGTTATTTGAAATAATCCAATATGTTTTTCCTCCCGGTTTTATAATACGGTTCATCAAAGGATCTTCATAATAACTCACCCAATAAGCGTTGGAGCCTCCAAATAATTGCGGTTCTCCAAAAGGGTTTTCTTCAATACGGGCAATTTGGGGGGCAAGTTCATCTTTTGTAAAAACAAAGTTTGCAGCCAGGATGGGGTTCAAAAAACCGTGGTTAATAATACTGTCTGATACGAGGTTTTTATATTCCTGAAGCGGGCTGGCAGGGCCAGCATTTATTACAAATGATGGAGCAGGAGCGAGGGAATAGGAAATATCAGGAACCAAATATCCGCCTTCACCAATGCCAATTATTACAAAGTCTCTTATTTCAGCGGTATCAATGGATTTCAACAAGTTGTTAATATCCTGAATACGGTAATTTTTATTATCCAGCTCTATCTTCTCTCTCGTATCATTCCCCGGTTTCCCGGGAATAATTACGCGATAGCTGTTTTTTATAAGCATTCTTGCCAGTTCAGATTGAGCGAGATCCAGCGTATCAGGATTATCGGGAATAATAAGTGCCAGCTTAACGGGCTTTCCTTTTTTTGGTAAGACTTCTTCATACGGAAGTACCCTGCCCAACTCAGTAGTAAAAGTGTGCTGTTGCACCAACCTGGGCGTTTTACAGGCAGCACAAATAAGGGTAATAATAAGTATGGGAAAAAGGGTGCGCATAAAGAGTTTTACATTTTACAAACTAACGCACAAAGCTTCAAATTGAGGATGAATTTGGCAACCCCCTTTATTTTAAGACCTTTGCAGGCGTTTTGATTCACCCTATAGATCTCACCATATTTATTGTGTACCTCGTGGCTATGCTTGGAGTAGGCTTCTACTTTATGCGTAAAAACAAGGATATTGACGACTACTACGTTGGCGGCAGAGGTATGGGCAGCCTGCATATTGGGCTTAGTGTGGTGGCCACAGATGTAGGCGGTGGGTTTTCCATTGGCCTTGGAGGTTTGGGCTTTGCCATGGGGCTTTCAGGCAGTTGGATGCTCTTTACAGGATTAGTTGGCGCATGGCTTAGTGCGGTGGTTTTGATACCACGGGTGTTTCAATTAATTGGCAAACACAAGCTCTACACCTTCCCGGAGATATTTACTCACCTGTTTAATAAACGAGTTGCTTTTATTGCAGGTATCGTTTCAGCTATAGGCTATATAGGTTTTACCAGTGCTCAAATTTTAGCTGGTGCCAAATTAGCTTCCGCTACTTTTCCTGTGTTAGATTTAAAGCAGGCGGTACTCATTATGGGTGTGGTGGCTGTGGTTTACACCGTTTTTGGTGGGCTAAAAGCAGTAATATATACCGATACAGTCCAATGGCTTTTACTAATGGGCGGACTGGTTTTTATTGGTATTCCATTGGGTTACCAAGCCGTTGGTGGTTGGGAAGGTATTTCGCAAACCCTGGAGCCAGAGTTTTTGGAGTTTACCAATGTAAGCTGGCAGCAGCTACTCAATTGGGCTATTACCATTATCCCCATTTGGTTTATTGGGATGACACTTTACCAGAGAATCTACGCCAGTAAAGATGAAAAAACAGCTAAGCGGGCCTGGTTTATAGCCGGAATATTTGAGTGGCCCATCATGGCTTTTATGGGAGTGCTGTTAGGCTTATTTGCCCGAGTGGCTGTTCAACAAGGGTTGTTTGAGGGATTAGGTTATGGAGCCATTTCAGACATGGACAGCGAAATGGGATTGCCCATAATGCTTCGTACAGTTTTACCGGTTGGCCTGATGGGGTTAATGATGTCGGCCTACTTTTCAGCTATAATGAGCACTGCTGATAGTTGCCTGATGGCGGCCAGTGGAAATGTGGTTACGGATATCCTTTCTAAAATATTGCCGATAAAAGAAGAGCAGCTTTTAAAATACTCACAGGTGGCCACTTTTGTGATTGGGGCTTTTGCCCTGCTATTGGCCAGTGCCATGACTAACGTCCTGGACTTGATGCTGCTTTCCTACTCCTTTATGGTGTCGGGATTATTGGTGCCGCTTATTGCAGCCTTGTTTTTCAAAACAAAAAATTCAGCGGCCGCTATCGCGGCAATGGTTGTTGCTTGAAATCCTGAAAAAGGAGGAATTAATACAAATACCATTTGGGCTGGATCCCAACATTTTCGGCATTAGCTTGTCATTAGTACTGTACCTAACCATTGCAAAACTTTCAAAAAAATAAATATGGACTTTACAATAATTGACTCAACTACCGGTGAAAACCCAAAATTTACCAATGAGGTGGTGGCCAGTTTTCTTTACCAACATTTGGAGCAGTATGGCGACAAAAAAGAAGACATTTTAAAGTGCCTGTCCTATGTCTATAATCGCGGTGGGTTTATCACCGTAGGCCATGAAGGAGATGATATTAAGGGTATCGTGGTTATTAACGACACCCATATGGATGGCTATATTCCCGAACACATATTGGTCTACATTGCTGTAGATAGCAGCACACGAGGTAAGGGATATGGCCGAAAACTAATGGAAAAGGTATTAGGAACCTGCAAGGGTAATGTAGCCCTTCATGTGGAGCCGGATAACCCAGCCAAGCATTTGTATGAGAAGTTAGGGTTTACCAATAAGTATCTGGAAATGCGGTATGTCAAAAAATAGCACGCAGATTTCGCTGATTGGGCGGAAAGGCGCAGGTAAAATCAGTTTTAAATCTGAAAAAACCGCGTCATCCGTGGTCCGTTCTAAAAAACACTAAATGACAACAGAAGACTTAAAACAAATACGCAGACACCTCCACCAAAACCCGGAGTTATCTACGGAGGAGTACCAAACAAAGGCTTTTGTAAAAAAGAAACTGGAGGAGATTGGTGTTGCCAATATTCAGGAAGTGGGAGGCACTGGTCTGGCGGTTTTCTTTAAAGGCGAAAAGCCGGGTAAAAAAATTTTGCTGCGAGGTGATATGGATGCCCTGCCTATCCAGGAAACCAACGATTTTGAGCATAAATCTAAAGTTGATGGAGTTTCGCATAAATGCGGACATGATGGGCATACCACTATTATGTTGGGCGTGGCAGACCGTCTCCAAAAGGAGGGAATTGACAAAGGGGAAGTATGTTTGATTTTTCAGCCGGCTGAGGAAAATGGAAAGGGTGCTAAAGCTATTCTGGAAGATCCCAACTTTAGCTTTAAAGCTGATAAAGCCTTTGCGCTGCATAACCTTCCGGGATATCCTCTACATAAAATTGTTTGCCGAAAAGGCTCGTTTACTGCTGCCGCAAAAAGTGTGATTTTTAAACTTCACGGAAAAACGTCTCATGCGGCAGAGCCTGAAAGAGGTATAAACCCGGGCTTGGCGATTGCGCGTATTTTAAACCTTAGTGAAGAACTCTCCGTAAAGGAAATAGAGCTGGACAATTTTGCCCTGATTACCATGGTGCATGTAAGCATGGGGGAGAAGTCGTACGGGGTTTCGGCCGGATATGGCGAGGTACACCTTACCTTACGTACCTGGCGAAATGATGTGATGGACAAGTTGGAGAAGGATTTGGTGAATCGAACCCACAAAATTGCCGCTACCTATGGTTTGGAGTTGGAAGAAGAATGGCTGGAGCTATTTGATGCCAATGATAATGATAAAGAGGCTTTTGAAATAATTAAGCAATCTGCGGAAGCATTAAACCTAGAGTTTGAGGTAAAACCCACACCCAATAAATGGGGAGAGGATTTTGGCTTGTTTACCAAACTATATAAAGGAGCCATGTTCGGAGTGGGTTCGGGAGAAAACTGTCCGGCCTTGCACAACCCCGATTACGATTACCCGGATGAAATCACTGAAACGGGCGTAAATATGTTTGTTGAGATATTGAAGAAAGCTTTATAGATAGTGCTTTGGGCAAAAGCCCAGATTAAAAACTTGACTGTCCCCCTTGAGGGCCTGTGCTGAGCTTGCCGAAGTAGGGGCGCAGGGGGGTGACAAAAGTTATTGATAAAAGAAAAAATGGAACACACCAGCTACATCGAACTCAGCCGTTCTGCGCTAAAGCAAAACTTCGACTATATCCGCAAAACGGTGGGGGATGAGTGTATGGTTTCGCATGTGGTAAAGGGCAATGCCTATGGCCATGGCATAGATACTTTTGTGCCTTTGGCGGTGGAGTTGGGTGCAAGGCACTTTTCCACTTTTGATGCCAATGAAGCCCAGGAGGTGTTTGAAATTACCAAGGGCCAAATTCCGGTGATGATAATGGGGATGATTGATGATCACCAATTGGAATGGGCGGTGGAAAGTGGTGTGGAGTTTTATGTTTTTGAAATCGGCCGCCTAAAGGCGGCAGTAATGGCCGCCAAAAAAACAGGCAAAAAGGCGAGAATACATGTGGAATTGGAAACTGGCATGAACCGCACGGGATTTGAAGAAGCTCAACTGGGCGAACTTCAAAACGTGCTAAAACAGGAAGCTGCTCATTTAGAAGTAAAAGGTTTTTGTACCCATTATGCCGGGGCTGAGAGCTACGCCAATTTTCTCCGTGTAAACGAGCAATATGAAACTTTTGAGAAACGAGCGGTAGAAATGAACGCTGCGGGTATTAAGGCCGAAAAACACCATACCGCCTGTAGTGCTGCAAGCATCAGGATGCCGCACACCCGCATGGATATGGTGCGTATTGGGATTTTACAATATGGATTTTGGCCTTCTACCGAAACCTACATCCAAACCATGAAACCCAACGGCAACCTTTCGCCTGATCCCCTGAAAAGGGTAATAAGTTGGAAAAGCCAGGTGATGAATATTAAGCATGTAAAGCAGGGCGAATACATCGGGTATGGAACCAGTTATCTCGCCACCAGCGATATAAAAGTAGCTACCGTGCCTGTAGGATACGGACATGGTTTTAGTCGCTCATTAAGCAACCAAGGCAGGGCTTTGGTACGCGGAACCAGGGTAACGGTAGTGGGCATTGTAAATATGAATATGATGATGCTTGATGTAACAGGAATAGATGGCGTGGAGCGCGGTGATGAGGTGGTGATGATCGGTAGTCAGGGAGATTTGTCCATTTCCGTTTCTTCCTTTAGTGACTATTCAGATCAGCTGAATTATGAACTGCTCACGCGTTTGCCACATGATATTCCAAGAAGGGTGGTGGAATAACCACCCCCCGCCACTCATGCACTCCGTTTCGCTATCCCCCCTTGAGGGGGGAGAAGGGGGGTGACCTTGATTGGTACGGGAGAAAACACGCAGAGAAGAGAATATATTAACTCAGTCTATAGGGCTGGGATAATCAGAAAAGAAAATTATGGCTTACATAACATTAGATAGGAAGAAACTAAAGAAGAACTACGACCACCTGGATTCGCTTTTTAAGGCCAACGGTATAGAATGGGCTATTGTAACCAAAATGCTGTGCGGAGAAGAAACTTACCTCAAAGAGGTGATAGACCTTGGAATAAAGGAGGTTTGTGATGCACGAATCAGCAACCTTAAAAAGGTGAAGGAAATTAACCCTGAAGTTGATACGGTTTATATTAAACCTCCTGCAAAGCGAGCCATACCGGATATTGTGAAGTATGCCGATGCCAGTTTCAATACCGAGTTTGAAACCATAAAGCTGCTTTCGGAAGAAGCGGGCCGCCAGGGCAAAAAGCACAAAGTGATTATTATGATTGAGCTGGGCGACCTGCGTGAAGGCGTAATGGGCGACCACTTGGTAGATTTTTATGGATCCGTATTTAAGCTGCCCAATATTATAGTTACCGGGA
This sequence comes from uncultured Owenweeksia sp., assembly GCA_963975525.1. GTDB lineage: Bacteria > Bacteroidota > Bacteroidia > Flavobacteriales > Schleiferiaceae > Owenweeksia. The sequence continues at coordinate 7,022 of CAXBJE010000136.1, forward strand.
TTGGCAGCAACCTCAATTGCCTGCATGGCGTAATGCCCAGCCATGATAAGTTTATTCAGCTTTCGCTGTACAAACAACTGATAGAGGCCAAGTTCAATCGAAAAATTCCGTGGGTAACGGGAGGCACCTCTGTAGTAATTCCATTGATAGAAACTCACCAGTTGCCAAAAGGCATTAACCACTTTAGGGTTGGTGAAACACTATACTTTGGGACCGACCTTGTAAATGCCACCATTTTTGAAGGAATGGAGCACGATGTTATCCGCCTGTATGCCGAGATTATTGAAATAACTGAAAAGCCCGTGGTGCCCATCGGCAGCATGGAAGCCAACCCAAGTGGAGAAGTTTTTGAAGTAAAGGAAGCGGATTACGGCCGCACCACGCACCGCGCTATATTGGATCTTGGCCTATTGGATATAAACTCCGATTATTTAATACCTGAAGACAAAAGTTTTGAATTTGTGGGCGCCAGCAGCGATATGCTGGTACTGGATATTGATGACAACGACCAAGGCTACAAGGTAGGCGACCTTATCCCTTTTGACCTGAAATACATGGGCGCACTTACGCTGCTGAACTCGTATTATATTGAGAAGCGGATAATTTAAGGGCGAGAGTGTTTGATGTATCAGTATAGATCATACTCATATTTGTAGACGAGAGGATTAGGATCATTATTTTTTAAGGATAGATATTTAGTTATGACAATCTTTTCTGTAAGTAGCCCCATTTCATTATAAGTGAATGTTGTCTTTACTTCTCTATTATGAGTTGAAGTTGTGTCTTGTTTTTTAAAGCCAGAGTAATTGACCTCTTCTATAAGCTGCCCCAATTCATTGTATTTCAAACTATCAATGGCTACTATTCGTGGTTGATTGTTATCGCAGGCTATGTAGGATCTTTTTTCTACAACCTTTCCGTTGATTTCAAAGGTGTAGTCAGTAATTTGTTTTCCGCACTTTATTGTATCAACAGACTGAATAACCCTACCCATACTATCA